>JAFSFF010000457.1 GCA_017435375.1 Thermoguttaceae bacterium | reverse complement strand
TTTACGGTCGGAGTATTGCTCGACGCGCTCGAACGGATACGGCTCGCCCTCTTGCCAAAAGACGTTGCGACCGTCGTACATAACGCGCACTAAACGCAATAATTTGGAGTCGCGCCACGATTCTTCATCTTCGCGCAATTCGCAAATATAGCCGTCCGACTTCGCGTAACGCAAACTAAAAACCGACGTTTTGCCAATTCTCGATCCCCCGGCCCGCAACGCGAGCCCGCTAAAATGCGGTTCGAAAAAGACGGAAACGTCGGGCGCGCTAACCGGCGAGAAACCGTATCTTATCGGCGGCGTTTTTTGTCCGGGGTCGACGGGATACAATTCCTCGAACGCCTCCGCAAGCGCTTCGGGCGGAAGTTCGACGCAGGAAACGCCCTTGTCGTCGTCCTCGCGGTTTATCGCGCCCATTTTGGCGAGCGTTCCCAAGAGCGCTTTCAAGAAAACCGCGACGCCGTCTTCCTCGGGCGTCCCCTCGACGCTAAGTTGAACGCTCTTAACCCCTTCGGGCGAGGCGTCGACGTTAACTTGAACGCGCTCGGCCCCTTCGGCGTCGGCGGTTTCGGCGCTGTTTTTCTCGGACGCGACGTCGGCCCAGGAAACGTTCTCGTCGTCCTCTCGGTAAAATTTGCAAATTTCTTCGATCGGGCGCCGGACGATTTCCAAATGAAACTCGTCGAGATTTTCCAGCGAAAATGACTTTTCTGCGTTCATCTCGTTCTCCTAACGTTAAACGCGGCGGGCGTTTAAACCTACGGTGTTACGCGACGTCAAGCGTTCCGCCGCCCAACGGAAGCGAAACGCTCGGCTTTCGGCGTCGCCGCAACCGCCGCGACGTCAAACGGTTGCGACATTGTTTCACTCGTCTTCGTCGTCCCCGATCTCCTTCGTCGTTCCGTCCCAAGGGAGCGCAAACCCAAACGCCGTAATTTCAGGGTCTTCCGCGAGCCTTGTTTCTTTGTCGAACGGCCAAGAATCCCATTCGTCGTCTTCTTCGGCGAGCGCGAAGAGCGTTTCCTTCAGCTGCTCGACGTAAAAAATCGCGGGATCAGACGCGACGATATATCCTTCGTCATCGCATTCGGCGTCCAGAAAGACGACCGGGAAACGCGTCTCGCCGTTCAGCTCGCAAGGTACGCAAACGTAATAGTTTCCGCAGCAATCGTCGCCGATCGGCTTCCAGCCTTTTTCCTTCCATTCGTCGAAAATTTCGAGCGTTTCGAGAATGGCGCCGAGGCCGTGCAACCGTTCGTCGACTTCGACGCCGTCGCACAACGCGAGCCAGTTTTGGACGCTCGCCGGAAGCGCTTCGTAAACGCCTTTTTGCTCGTCCGACAAGGAGTCGACGTCCAACGGCGGTTCGACCGTTCGCCCGAATCCGTCGAGTTCAGGGCGAGCGACCTCGCGTTTCAGTTCCGCCAACAGATTTCGAGCCGTCTCTTTAAAATCTTTACTCATAACGCTTTATTCCTTCCGCAGAAAATACGGCGACGCGACCGGTCGCGCCGCCTCGACGTTCTCTATTATAACGCTCCCCCAAGCGGACGTCAAGAAAAAAACGACGCGTTGCGACCGTTTCCGACGCCGACGTTTAGCCGCGTCGGAAACGCTTGCGTCGTCTCGGTTTGCGGCGACGTTACTCCGTCGCGAAAATTTCGTCGTACTGCTCTTTGTTCCAGTCGTCGGTTTCTTGCGCGCAAGCGCTTTGCAACGTCGCTTCGTAATCGCGCCAATTAACGAGGCGGTCTAAAACCTTGCCTTGCAACGTAATAACCGCCGCCGTCCGCGCTTCTTCGTCGGGGTCGAAAAGGAGTTTAAGGAGCGCTTCGATCAAATCCGAGCGGCCCGACTCGACCGCCGACGCGTACTCCGCCGCCCAACGACGCGTCCAAGACGACTCCGACGACAAGGCATCGACAAGATGCGGAACGACGACGTCGGGCTCGAAAAGCGCGAAAAAATTGTCGAGCATTTGGTACGTTCCGAAAAGATAACCTTCGCCTATTGACCCGAGAAATAAAGGGATAGCTTCCTCGCAAGGGTTCTCCGTAAAGTATTCCCGCGCGGCGTCCCAAGCGTCGACCGTCTCGGAGTCGAGATCGTCGTCGTACTCGCTCGGCATTGGTTGATGAAGCCGCAAAAATTCCAACGCTTCTTCTTTATTCATTATCGCGACGCCTTTTTTAACGTTTGATTTTCCTTCGTTTAACAACGCCCGCCTTCCTTGACGGCGCTTTGTAAAAAGAGCGACGCCGCGAAGAAAACGACGCGACGTCGTTCGTTAAATAACGCCGATTATTTTCCGTTTGACGCCGCGTCCCAACCGACGGCTTTCCGCAACGCGCAAGCGTTTTCGCCGTCGACGTTTAAGTAAGGCGTTCCTTCGTCGACAAACGGCAAATAATCGACGGTCGCCGCCAAACAAAGCGAACGCTTCGCAAAGTCTTCGAAGTCGCGACCGAGCGCGAGCCCGTTCAGCTCCGTATCGCCGTCGTGCGAGAGATAAACAACCTCTTGCGACGCGACGTCGACGGCCAAATAATCGTCGTTCCCAAACCGATAAACGGGAAATTTGTTTTGCCAAGCCCGCGCGTAAGCGTCGTCGGCGTCGGGATATACGTCGTTGCGAAATTCCTCGAACTCCGCGACCAACTCCGGCAGTCCGGCCAGCGACCACCCGAGTTCGCCGCCTTCAAAAGCGACGCCGTCCAACTCCAACGGTTCGTCGGACGGTTCCAAGCCGAGCGCGAACTCCTTCGCGAACGTCGCTAAAACGTTCTTAAACGATCGCGGAATCGGACGTTGCAGCTCTTCTTCGACGCGTTCAATTTCGGCGACCGTCGCCGGGGCGTCCTTTTCAAATTCGAAAATCTCGACGCCGGCGTCGTTATGCGACAAATTGACGACGGTTTCGAGCAAACGTTCCAAGGTCGTATTTAACATAGCGAGTTCCTTAGGGTTAGAACGCGTCGCTCGGCAAGCGAAGACGCGTCGCAAAAGTGAAGACGCGTCGCCAAAGTGAAGACGCGTCGCCAAAAAAACGTCGAGCTTATCGGCTATATCGGCGATTTCGACGCCGGCCTTGAGCGACGCGACGTCAAAACCGGTTCGCGCTTTACGCCCAACCGCCGACCGTTTTATAGTCGCTCATACTCTCGAAGTTTTGCAAAACAAGGTTTTCCGGTTTCAGCTCCAACATCAAATCGACAGGCTGTAACGCGGCGCGCAGGCGGTCTACCGCCTCCTGTTCGTAAACGCCGGGCCGGAAGTAAGCCAGCGTGATGTGCGGGCACAGCGCGTAACCGAGCGGAACGACCTGTTCCAGCGTCGTATAGAGCTTGTCGAGCGCCGCGCAACTCTCCTCGTCCGCCGGTTCCCAACCGACGACGATACTGACGCCAACCATATTAAACGCCCAAGTCGCCTTCATTTGGATCGGCTTTTTCGGGAGGACGTCGCGGACGAGCGGGAGCGTTTTTTCCGCCGCCTCCGCCATTTTCGCCTGCAGTTCCGGCGTGTTTTCCGGAGCGTTCGCCAAGTCGTGCGCGGTCAAGTGGAACGACTCTTCCGGCAACGGCTCCGCGAGCATTTCGGGCGCGGCGGCGTAAAGCTTGTCCTGAACCGCTTTAAGGGAACGCTTGGCTTCGTCGTCCAACAGGAAAACGACGGTGTTCCCGTAAAACGGCAGGAGCTTGCCGCTCGCGTCGACCTTTTTCACGAGATTGGCGTTGGTCGTAAAGCCGCCGGTTTGCGGCAGGCTGTCGCTAATGTAATCCTTCAGGGTATTAATCATATTGAAACGTCTCCTTAATAAGTCGCCGTTTGATTAGTCGCGGAAGTCCGAGCCCTCCGCGCGTCGCCTCCAATATCGCAAGACTCGGCGACGCTCTTTAATATAACGCTTTCGCAAACGATTTTCAAGAAAAAAGCGCGGATTTTCAAAAAAACGTCGCTTTTTTCCGCGACGCGTCGCCCCGATCCCCCGACGCGTCTTTCGTTCCCAAACGCTTTAATCGCGGCGACTTGCGCCCCAAGCCGCCGTTCCGCGTTGAAAATCGCTCGATAACTCGCGAAATCAAAACAGTCCGTCGCCGCTCTCGACCGTCCCGCGTCAAAATAGAAAATCGCTCGATAAAAAGAAAATCAAAACCGCCCAACGCCGCGCCGCGGGAACCTCGCCGTCGTTATATCGGGACGCGTTCCCCCCAAGGAGCGAAAAGAAGAGGAAGACGAGAAAAAAGCGGAGAAAATCGCCGCGCCCTCGCCCGGTCGCGACGCAACGCCTCCGCCGACGTCGCCCAAACGCCGCTTCCCTTTCAAACGCCGGTCGACGCGCCCCCCGACGCCCGAGCGCCAAACGTCGGGTCAAACTCGCGCCCCGCCGCCCGAACGCCGCGTCTCTTCGCTCGCCGACGTTCGAAAAACGCGCCCGGCCCCCCTTTTACGCCGCCGCAAATCGGGTAAAATGGTAAAGTCGGGTCGTCGGGGCTCCGCGTCGGAGCGTTCCCCGTTCGTCCCTCCGCCGTCTTGATCGTTTCCCGAGCCGTTTCGGCGACGCGCCCTCGTTTCGTTACGCGCAACTCCTTCGTTTTTCGACGTTTACCGCTTTCCTTGCGACCGTTCGCAACCGCGTCGTTTCGTCGAATTTCGCTCGACGCCGGCGCCTTCGAAACGCTTCGCCGTTCGCCGCAAGTTCAGAAATTTCGCAACGTTATGCCGTCCTATCAATTCATCGCGTCGCAAGCGGGCCTCGAACGTTACCTCGAAGAAATCGAAAGCGCGACTTGGATCGCCTACGACACCGAGTTCATCTCCGAAGGCCGTTATCAAGCGGAACTTTGCCTCGTTCAGGTCGCGACCGAATTTGGCGACGCGCTCCTCGACCCGTTGAAAATTCCGGACTTGCGCCCGTTTTGGGAACGCCTTTGCCAAGACGGCGCGATCTCCATCGCCCACTCTTGCCGGAGCGAACTCGAATTTTGTTATCGCGCGCTCGGGCGGCTTCCGTCGCGCCTTTTCGACGTTCAGCTCGCGGCGGCGTTCGTCGGGTTCGATTATCCGCTAAATTATAAGTCGTTGGTTCAAGCGACGATAGGCGTTTCGCTCGCGAAGAACGAGACGCGCACCGACTGGTCGCGGCGCCCCCTCACGAGCGGTCAGCTCGACTACGCGCTGCACGACGTTTGCCATTTGAAGCAAATCGCCGACTTTTTGACGCAAAAGCTCGAAGAAACCGGGCGCACCGCTTGGTTTTTGGAGGAAACGCGCGACTTCTGCCGCTCGCTGGAAGCGTCGTTCACCGACGAACATTGGCAAAAGCTGCTCGGCTCGAAGCCGTTCACGAGCGACGAAATGGCGATCGTCCGCGAACTTTGGCGTTGGCGACGTCGCAAGGCGCTGAACCGCAACGTCCCGCCGGCCCGCATTTTCCGCGACGACCTCATCGTCGAGCTGGCCAAGCGCAAGACCGGCGACCCGGCCCGCATCGCGGCGATTCGCGGCGTCAACGGCTCCCCCGATTCGACGCTGGTGCAAGAGTTGAGCGCCGCTATCGACGACGCGACGTCGCTCCCGGCGGAGGAAAAGCCGAAACTTTCGGCGCGCCCGTCCTACCCGCAATACGCGCTGGCGACGCAACTTCTCGGGATTCTCGTCAACCAATATTCGACGCGACGCGGAATTTCGCCGCGCCTCGTCTCGACGACGACCGACGTTCGCCAAGCGATCGCCGCCCGCGAAGGAACGCTCCCGCCGAGCGAAACGCCCCGCCTCTTGACCGGTTGGCGCGCGAAGTTCCTCGACGACTTCATCGGCGACTGCCTCGACGGTCGGTTCGCGATGCGTTTCTCGAACGACCTCGAAAGTTTGCCGCTCCAACTGATCGACCGCCAAGCGTCGCGCCGTTAAAATCGGCGAACTCAACCGCGTTCAACCGCCAAAAAGTCGACGCCGACCGTTTTCGCAACGTCGGCGCCGACTTTTATTTTACCCGTTTTTCCTATCTTGCCGATTTTAACGCGTACGCGCCGCCAAAGCGACGCGAACCGTTTTTCCGCGCCGCTTTCGCCTTTCTCGCTCGACGGCGTTTACGTTCGACGACGTTTTCGCTCCGCGTCAAGTCGACTTCAAGACGATCCAATCGCCGAGTCTTGGGAACATTTGCGCGATCGAGAAGAGCAAGCGCGCTTTCCAGGGCGTTACGATCTCCGGGCGGCGTTTTTCGCAGGCCTTCAAAATCTTGTTCGCCAAGTCGCGAGGGTCGATTTTGCCGACTTTAACGCCTCCGCCGGGCATCAGGGCCGACTCCGGAATCCCTTCGGCGCGCTTCAACGGGTAAAGCCGCGGATTGTCCCGCTTCACCGGGCCCGGGCAGACCAGCAAGACGTGCAGACCGTCCGGCGCCGTTTCGAGTCGCAACTGTTGCGAAAACGCCGCGACCGCGTGCTTCGTCGTCGGATACGCCCCGACCCAACGCGCCGCGCTCTTCGCCGCCAACGACCCGATATTGACGATATGCCCCTTCGCCTTAATCAGTTGCGGCGCCGCGGCTTGCGAACAGGCGATCGTTCCCAACACGTTCAGCTTCCAAAGGGAGTCGAACTCCTCGAGCGGCGTTTCGAGAATCCGACCGCGATGCGTTCGCCCGGCGGCGTTCACCAGCGCGTCGAGCTTGCCGAACTTCGCGACCGTCTCCTCGACAATTCGCGTCGCGTCCTCCGGTTTCGTTACGTCGGCGACCAACGGCAAGACGTCGACGCCGCCGTCGCGCATCGCTTCCGCCGTCGCCTCGACGTCGCCGGCTTCGAGCCCGACGATCGCGACCTGGGCCCCCGCCGCGCCGAACGTTTCCGCGATCACCCGCCCCAAACCGTTCGACCCGCCGGTTACCAAGACCGTTTTTCCGCTCCAATATCCCATTTCAACGCTCCTCCGTTCGCCGCGTCGACCGTTCAAAACGCGACGCGACGCCGTTCCGCTTCCTCGTTTTCGTTATGTTCGTCGCGACCGTCCCGCGACGCTTCGCCGAACGCTCGTTCCTTCATTATACCGCCGACGCGCTCGACCGCAACGCCCCCCGCCGACGCGTTAATTTCGGCGTTTTACACAAACTAGAAAAACCGACGTCGGGAAATTCGTCTTTCGCCTCGCCGCAAAATTAGCTTTACCAAACTTCCTCGGCTTCTCGCGTCGAACTCGGCGTTTTCGAGAAGCGCGTCCGTTTTCGCTCGCCGCCGACGTTAAAATAAGCGGTTTGCGCAAAATCGGCGTTTTTCCGCCGTTCGCCGATTTCGATTTTTCGCCTTTTCGCGCTCTCGGTCAAGAAACGCAAAAAACCGACGTCGCAAAACGCCGGTTCCGCGTCCGCCGTCAAAGCGCCGACTTGGGGAAAACGTCGACAATTCAACGGCGGAAACTTTCGCAAAATTTCGTTCGAACGCGCCGCGCCGACCGTCAAAGCCGACGCGACCGTTTCATTTTAACGTTTCGACGCCTTAGCGTTAACGCAACCGCAAAGTTTCGCGGCGGCGACGCCAACCGACGTTCGAAACTAGCGCCAACCGCCGACTAACACCAACCGCGGAGTTTCATCGCGTCGGCGACGCGCTTGATCGCGACCAAGTACGCGGCTTCGCGGAGCGACGTTTTCTTTTCTTCGCTCATTTCGTAAACCGCTTTGAACGCGTTCGTCATCTTTTGGTCGAGACGTTTTTGGACGTCTTCGAGTTCCCAATAGTAGTTTTGCGCGTTTTGGCATTGTTCGAAATACGAAACGGTAACGCCGCCGGCGTTCGCGAGGTAGTCCGGAATGACGTGAATCCCTTTCGCGTCGAGGATAACGTCCGCTTCCGGCGTCGTCGGGCCGTTCGCGAGTTCGCAAACGATTTGCGCGTCGACTTTGCTCGCGTTCGCTTCGGTGATCGTGTTTTCGAGCGCCGCCGGGAAGAGGACGCAAACTTTCGTCGCGATCAGCTCTTCGTTCGTGATTTCCTTCGCGCCCGGGAAACCCGCGAGCGAGCCGTTCGCCTTCTTGTATTCGACGAGTTCTTGCGCGCTCATCCCTTCCGGATTGTAGACGCCGCCGCGCGAGTCGGAAACGGCGACGACCTTCATCCCGAGGATTTCTTCGGCGAGCGTCGCGGCGAATTGGCCGGCGTTCCCAAAGCCTTGGACGGCGCAGGTTTGGCCTTTAAGATCGATCCCGTAAGCCTTCGCGCATTCGCGAGTCGCGTAAATACCGCCGCGAGCCGTCGCGTCGCCGCGCCCTTGCGAACCGCCGATCGCGATCGGTTTGCCGGTGATGACGCCCGGATGGCATTCCATCGTCATCTTTTCGAATTCGTCCATCATCCACGCCATAATTTGGCCGTTCGTGTAAACGTCCGGCGCCGGAACGTCTTTGGTGATGCCGAGAACCGGGCCGACGGCGCGAATGTAAGCGCGAGCCAAGCGTTCTTTTTCCGTTTCGGAGAGCGATTTCGGGTCGCAAATGACGCCGCCCTTACCGCCGCCGAGCGGAATGTCGACGACCGCCGCTTTCCACGTCATCCAGCAAGCGAGCGCGCGGACGGTGTCGATCGTTTCGGTCGGGAACCAGCGGATGCCGCCTTTAGCCGGGCCGCGAGCGGTGTTGTATTGAACGCGGAAACCTTGGAAAATTTTCGTCGAACCGTCGTCCATTTTGACCGGAAGCGCGACGGCGACTTCGCGTTGCGGCGAGCAAAGGAGTTCGGTCGTCGCGGCGTCGAGCCCGAGCGCGGCGGCGGCTTTCTTAACGCGATTTTGAGCGATAACAAACGGATTGCGTTCTTCGGACATGTTTCTCTCCCCAAATTGCTTATAACGCTATTAGCTTTCTTAATACTAACAGTTTTTTCAATTATGATTTGTAATTTTCAACTTTCGCGTTTATTATGCCCGTTTTCCGACTTTTGACAAGAGGACTTTTCAAATTTTCCCAAAAATTATATTAGAAAAGGCTAATCATCAGTTTTTCTTATTCCAATATTAACGGTCGCCTTCTTTCTTCTTTTAAAAAGCGATTTACGCAATTTCGACGTTTCGTCTTTTCCGTCTCCGATTCGTTCGGAGCCGCTTTTTTCCGACGCGCGCCCCTCGCTCGACCGTTTTTTTCGGGAAATTTTCGTCAAACGGCGCGACGCCGTCGGCAAAACGCATACAATCGTTATAGACATTCGCCCACGTTCTCGCCTTCCTTTTTTCGACGCGACGTCGACGTCCGTTGTCGAAAGCGCGTCGACAAGGAAAAAATAAGAAAAAAACGCGCGTTTTTCCGCGTTTTTGACAAAATAACGTCGACCGTCGACGGGAATGCGTCGATAACAACTATGAGCCTTAGAAATCGCGTCCAAAAGTAAGACGCGCCGAACTTTTACCGTGTCCATTTGCGTTTTCCCTTGTTTCGTTCCGCTCGCCGGCGTTCCCGTCGTCGACGCCGTCGCGAAACCGTCGAACGCCGTCGACGAGGAACTTCCGATGCCCCAACTAAAATTCACCGAGTACCTGCAAAAATTCCTCGCCAACGCGATTTCGATTAGCGAAGCGATGGAAGCGGCGGGGATTTTGCTCCTCTTCGACGCGTCGATCGACTGGCGGCGCTTGAAAAAGTTTTTCGGCGACTCCTACTTCGTCGCGGCGGCGACCAACCGCGAAATTCTCGAGGGCGCGGAAGAGGCGGGCGTCAAAACGGTCGTCCTCAATCTCCCGGACGACGCGCCGGTTTACGAGCGAATGACGCAGGCGATTCTCGAAGCGGTCGCGGACGACCTCTTCCCGCACGGCTCCCGGGTCGTCGCCCTTTACAACGGTTTCGACGACGACAGTTTCGACTCGATCAGCGTCTTGAACCTCGGCGAACACTTGGAAAAGCTGTCCGGCAAAGAGTTGCGCAAAATCGAAACGAAGGTGCCGCTCAAAACGCTCAAAACGGTCGTCGACTTGGCGCTCGAAATCGGCCGCGACGGTCGCGAAGGCAAAGCGGTCGGGACGCTTTTCGTCGTCGGCGACACGAAAAACGTCTTGGCGGAGAGCAAACCGGCGGGCTTCGACCCGGTGCGCGGTTATAAGTGCAAGGAGCGCAACCTTTTCGACCCGCGAGTTCGCGAAGGAATCAAGGAAATCGCGCAGCTCGACGGCGCGTTCGTCGTCGCGCTGGACGGCGTCGTCGCGGCGTCCTGCCGACTTTTGGACGCGTCGACGGCGATGATTACGCTGTCGAAAGGGCTCGGCTCGCGACACTGGGCCGCCGCCGCGGTCAGCCGCAAGACGAACGCGGTCGCGATCGCGGTCAGCCAATCGAGCGGAACGGTGCGGATTTTCGTCAACGGCGAAGTCGTTTTGCGGATCGAGTCGCGACACCGCCGTCCGATGATTTGGCGCGAATTCGATTACGACCAACCGCAAACGCCCGTCAACTAACGTCGAACGCGCCGACTGCGGCCTCCGACTTTTCGCTTTTGGGAAAGCGTCGCGACGAACGCTTTCCCGTTTTTTTTGTCCGGCGTTCGTTCTCGCCGTTCGAACGTCGGCGCCGCCTCCGCGCCTTCCTTAGCGCAAACCGCGCTTATCGGTTCCCTATCGTTCCTTCCTCGCGGCGTCGAAGGCGTTTCGTTTGGTTTAAAAAGTTCGAAAAAAATTTAAAAAAGTCGCTAGACAAAACGGGAAAGTCGGCTATAATAAACGTGTTCATTGAACGAACGATGTTTTTCGAAGTTTGTTACCTTTGAACTGGGAACGTAGCTCAGTTGGTAGAGCAACGGACTTTTAATCCGTAGGTCCTGGGTTCGAGCCCCAGCGTTCTCATTTCAAATTAAGGAACGTTTCGGCGTTCCTTTTTTTATTTCTTGTCGTTTCTTTCTCGCCTTCCGCTCGCCTTCCGCTCGCCTTCCGCTCGCCTTCCGCTCGAATGTCGGGAAACGAACGAATCATTCCGCTCACACGACAAAAAAACCGCGACGTTTTATACGTCGCGGTTTAGCTATTTTCACGTCGAACGCTCGCTTAGTCGCGCTTCAACAGCTCCCAGGCCGCTTCGAGCGACTGCGGAATCGACTTCGTTCCGCCGATCGTCGGCATAAAGTTCGAGTCGCCGTTCCAGCGCGGCACGATATGCCAATGCAAGTGCCCCGGCAACCCGGCGCCGGCGACGCGTCCCAAATTCAACCCGACGTTGAACCCCTCCGCGTTCATTTTGCGCTCGATTTCGCCGACCCAAAACGTCAACTCCGTCGAAATTTCTCGCCATTCGTCCGCCGTCAACAAGTCCAACCGCGCGACGTGCCGCTTCGGCGCGACCAAAAGATGCCCGTTATTGTACGGGTAGCGATTCAACAACGTCAACGTCGTCTTGGTTCGCCCGATTACCAAGCGTTCGCGCTCCGAACTTTCGTCGACGACCGCTTGGCAAATGAAACACGACGGATCCCCGCCCGGCCAAACTTCCGGCGGCGGCGCCGGTTTCGCGTCGTCGGCGTTCTTGATATACGCCATTCGCCAAGGCGCCCAAAGGATTTCGCGTTGTTCGTTCTTTTCCATTTCTTCTCTCCTTTATCTCAACGGTCGTTTGAAACGGCGTCCGTCGCTCGACTCGACGCCGCCCTTGACGCGACGTTTAACGAGCGAGCGCGCCCAAACGCCCGGACGGCGCGACGGGCGTCGAAGCCTTCTTTTTGTTAACCGTTACAAAAGGAGAAATATATTTGAAATTTTTCGCGGTCGACGGCGCGCTCTCGACGTTCGCTTCGTCGGCGACGCGCGTTTCAACGACGCTTTCGCGATACGACGGCGCTTGAACGCCCGCGTGACGCGGTTCCGTCGTCGGCGCGACCGGAGCCGCGGCGTCGTTCGGCGTTTCGTCGCCGTCTTCCTCGTCTTTCGCTTCGTCGTCGCTTTCGGAACGAACGCTCGCGTTGCGCAAACGGAAAGGCGTTTCTTTTTCCAACTCGTCTTCCGTTTCTTCGACGGCGTCGGGCGTTTCGCTCTCGACCGCGATTTCAAACGGAACGAGCGCGTCGGAAGCGGAATTTGTTTCCGGCGTCGGCGCCGTCTCCGTCGCGACGCTCGGTTCCTCGTCCTCGACCGCGATTTCAAAAGGAACGCTTTCGTCGGACGGCGAATTCGTTTTCGCCGCGCCCGCGTTTTCGTCGCCGTTCGCTTTGTTCGCCGTTTCGTCGTCGACGGCGATTTCAAAGTCGGACGCGGGCGCCTCTTCCGTCAAACCGGAAAAGGAAAATTCGGCGTTCATCGGCGGTTCAAAAGCGCCGCCGTCGTTAAGACTTCCGTCGAAAGCCAGCGGAGCGTCCGACGAACCGGTTTCAAATTCGGCCTGTTCGGCGCGCGGAATAATTTTAACGCGCCCCTGCTCGGCCGCTTTCAAGGCCGCCTTCAACTGCTCTTGCGAAAGTTGAACGCAAACGGTCGACGCGCGCTCCGCGGCGCCGGTCTCTTGCGAAAAACGACTCGCGTCCGACACGCTGAACACCTCGACGCCTTCGACGATCGTTTCGGTCGTCAAACGCCGACGCGGCGCGACGCCCAAGGTCGTCGCCGAAACGCTCTTATCCTCTTTAACGACGGCCAAATCGACGACGTCGCCCGGTTTAAGCATTTTGTCGAGCTTCGTCGTTTTCAAGAAATCGCGCCCGCCGCCCGCTTTCGTCGCCGTTTGAATCTCGATCGGCACGATCGTATATCCGGGTTTCACATAAGTCTCTTCCGGAGACGCCGTCTCTTCCGACGCGGCGACGTCGAACAAAGAAATCGGCTCGCCCGCTTTTAAGTCGCGCGCCGTCAACGCGCCGACGGCTTCGCCGAAAGTAAGAGGCCGCTCTTCGCGCGGAATCTCGTTCTCCGGCGTCAACGCCAAACGAACGTTCTGCGCCGTTAACTCGGAACCCGCCGGAAGATCGACGTTCGCAACCAAAATTTGCGTTTGCGTCCCCGTCGCGACGGCGACTTCTTCGACGTTCTCAGATTCGACAAAAAATATCGACTTTACGCCTAAAGCCGCCGCGCCGCCGGTAAGAAGCGCGACGAGCAGCAACAACCAAGTTTTCCAATTCATTACTTGTTTCCAAAATCAAACCAACGTTTCGACGTCGTTGCCAACGGTCGAACGCGTTCGACGGCGCGTTCGTTCGTTAATACCGGTAGAAGAAGTATCGGCTAAAACGAAAGGTAAATCTCTCGAAAAAGGAACGTTCTCGTTTTTCCTCCCCTACTTTATCCGGCGCCGTCTTTAAAATCCTTCTCTTTTACCTAATCGGCCCCAACGCCCGCGGCGACGCCGCAAAACGCGACGCGCACTCCTTCCGTCGAGCAAGATTTAGGCGAAAACGGCAAAAGTTCGGAACCAAGAAGCCGACGAACGGCGCGCGACCGTCCGTCGACGTCAATTCTAACGTTTAGTACGTCAAACGCAAGCGCGCCTATAAGAAAGCGCGACGTAAAATCGGAAAATCGGCGTTCGTTTTCAACGCGAACGCCGATTTTAGCGATTGTATCAAACGTTGCGTAAAACGTTCGCTCACTCCGGAATATACGACGCGTTCTCGTCGAGCGATTCGCAGTACCGCGCCAACAGATCGGCGGCGGCGTTCATATCGTCCCAAGAAACCATCTCGACCGGCGTGTGCATATAACGGTTCGGAATCGAAATCAACGCCGTCGCGACGCCCGCTCGACTGACCTGAATCGCCGCCGCGTCGGTGCCGGTGATGCGGTTCTCGGCGCAAAGTTGATAAGGAATTTCGTTCGCTTCGGCGACGTCGAGGAGCGCGTCGACGAGGCGCATATTCATATTCGGGCCCTTCCCGACCGCCGGGCCGCCGCCGAGTTTGACGTCGCCGCAAATTTTCTTGTCGACGTTCGGGCAGTCGGTCGCGTGCGTTACGTCGATCGCGATCCCGATATGCGGGTCGACGCCGTAAGCGCTCGTTCGAGCGCCGCGCAAACCGACCTCTTCTTGAACGGTCGAAACCGCGAAAACGCCGACTTTCAGTTTGCTTCCGTCGATGCGGCGGAGCGCTTCCATCGCGACCCAAACGCCGGCTTTGTCGTCGGTCGCCGGGGCCGCGACGCGGTTGTTCATCAGTTCGCGGCAGTCGAGCGGAATCGTCCCGCAGTCGCCGACACGGAGAACGCTTTCGGCTTCCTCTTTGTCCTTGGCGCCGATATCGACCCAAAGATCGGTAACCTTCGGAACGCGCTTGCGTTCGTCTTCGGTCAAGAGGTGAATCGCCTTGCGTCCGATAACGCCCTCGACCGGGCCCTTGCGCCCCCAGAACGTAACGCGAACGCCGACGAGCGTTTGCGGATCCCAGCCGCCGAGCGGAAGAACGTAAACGAAACCGTCGGAGTCGATATAGTTGACCGTCAAGCCGATTTGGTCGCAGTGCCCGGCGAACATAACGCGAATCGGAGCGTCCGGATTGCGCGCCGCGACGACGTTCCCGTGAACGTCCGTCGTAATCGAATCGGCGAAGTCGGCGGCGTATTCGCGAACGACGCGCTGAATTTTCTCTTCGTACCCGGACGGACTCGGCGTCTCGATCAAACGCTTAAAAAATTCTTTCGTTTTTTCCATTTTCTCAACGCATTCTAAAAAAGCGGACAATAACGACGGCGCCGCGAACCTCTCGCTCCGTCGCCGTTCATCTTATCGTCGATTTTGTCGTTAATACTTAAGAGCGCGTCCGAAATCGTTCGTCGAACGTCCGACGGTCGAACGCAACCTTAACGAAACGCCGTCATTCGCCGAGCGTCGCCTTGACGGTCGCTTCCGACGCCGCGGTCTCGCCGAGCGGTTTGCGCCGAAAAACGACGAGACATTGGTCGTCGACCTGTTGCGCGCCGCCGACGTAATCCAAAACGCCGACGACCAACCGCCGCCCCAACCGAACCGCGTCGAGCCCGTCCGGATTGCGGAAAAGCTCCGCGACGCCGCGTCCGCCCAACGCTCGTTCGTCGGCGTTCATCGCGTCCGGCACTCCGTCGCTCATCAGCGCGACCGCGTCGCCCGGCGCCAACGCGTAAACGGTCTCCTCGTAGGTCGCGTCCGGAACGACGCCGAGCGGAAAACCGTTGCGCCCTTCGCCGATAAACTCGACCGTTCCGTCCGTTTTCGCGACCGTCGGATAAAGATGTCCGGCGTTGTAAACGCGGAGCGTTCCGGTCTCCGGCTCGAGAATCGTCAAAACGAACGTAACGAAACGGTCGCCCCAACGATTCTCCGAATAAACGCGATTCAACCGTTCCATAACGGCGGCGTAATTCTTTTCGAGCAGGAGCCCGTAACGCGCCTCCGACGAGAGCTTCGCCATCAAGAGCGACGCCGAAATCCCCTTGCCGGAAACGTCGCCCAACAGGATCGCGAGCTTGCCGTCCGGAAGCGGAACGTAGTCGAAATAGTCGCCGCCGACGAACTTCGCCGGACAGTAATAGTCGTAAAACTCGTAATTCTCGACTTTCGGCAACTCGACCGGAAGAAAACCGCGTTGAACTTGCGTCGCGAATTCCATTTCGCGACGCTCGATTTTTTCGCGTACCCGAGCGTCGCGGTAACTTTGGTTCTCCATATAAACGGCGATTTGATTCGCGACGGCGACGAGAAGTTTCAACTCGTCCTGCTCGAACCGGCGGCCGTTTTTGCGCGCGTCGATCTGAATGACGCCGAGAATCTCGTTCGTCGCGACGTCGCAAATCGGCGCCGCCATCACCGAGCAAATATGGGAGCGGACGATGCTTTCCGACGAATCGAAACGCGAATCCTCGAACGCCGCGTCCGAAACGACCGCCGAACGGGTCGCGACGACGTGTTTGACGATCGCTCGGCTAACGCGGAACGGCTCGTCGCTCTCTTCGTCGCGCCGTTTATAATGAACGAGTTTCAAAACGGGCCGCTTCGCCGTCGACTCTTTCGCGTCCGGCGCCAAAACGCAAGCGGAGTCCGCGCTCGGGAAGAGGCG
>JAFSFF010000456.1 GCA_017435375.1 Thermoguttaceae bacterium | reverse complement strand
TAGGCTTGCGGTTGCGGCGGGACGGCGTTCAGCGGCGGACTTTGCGCCGGAACGGCTTGCGGCTGTCGCGCTTGCCCCGAATACGGCAAATACCGTTTAATCGTCGTGCGCAATTTGCCGTCTTTCCCTTCTTCTTGCACCGTTTCGACAATAAACGGGATGTTCAGCAAATCGCTCGTCTCTTTGTAAATCGGCTTGCCGCAAGCGACGCCAAGCGATTTAAGTTGCGTTCTCGCAATAAGCTCGCTATTTTGGTTCGCGTTTTCGTAGTTGATATTCTCGCTGAACGCTTGTCCTTTGTACTCTCCTTCGTAGACGCAATAAGTCGGAATCCATTTGCGTCCGGTTCCGGATTGATTTTGGTCGTCGCGCTCGCTAACAATCGTAACGACGTATCGTCCGGCGGGCAAAAGCGCGTTGGCGGAACCGGTGTATTCGGGGGTCGAGGCAAGGTCGAAATTAATTCTCATTGTTGGGCTCCTGAAATTTTCCGCTGGCCAAGCGGCGTTGATGTTCTTCAATTGCTGTCATCACAACGTTTGGGTTCATCGGAAGTTCCGTCGGCATCGTGAAATAACGTCGTTTTCCGGCCATTTTTCTCGACGGCTCCATCTTGACGATCCGTTCGCCGCCGTCTTCGCCCTTCGCCGCGCCGCCGCGCCGCGTCGCGTGAAGGATGAGGTCGACGTTTTCGCAAATAATCCCGCAAACCTTTTTATTAAGTCGCGGAGCGAAACGGATAAACGACGTATCCGGGTCGGAGTAATTTTCGATTGACGCGTGCGCGCTCAAAACGATCGCCATTCGACGTTTAAAGCGAAGCTGAGTAAGACGCTCTATCAACTCTTGCCAATGCTCCAACGCGATCGAATATCCCTTACCGTATCCGCCGAGGACTTTTTCGATATTTTTAACGTTATGGTCTTTGCAAACCTTTTTATTAATAAGGCGTTCCATCGCGTCGACGGTGTCGATAACGAGAGTGCGATAGTTGTGCTTTTGAGTCGTCAACAAGTCGATCGCTTTGAAAATATCGTCGTAACTCGGATAATACGGGAACTTCTCGCAATTAACGTTGTCGAGCCCGTCTTCCGGCGGCAAAAAAACAGGGTTCGGAAGCCCGTTGGCAAACGTCGACTTGCCAATCCCCTCTAGTCCGTAAATCAAGATGCGAGGCGGATTAAAGCTAAACCCTGACTGAATGGAGGCCATTGTAAGCTCACTGCTCATACATTAAAATCCTTTCTCCTTCGTAACCGGTCGGGAAAACTTTCGCATCCCAACACTCTAGCAGTCGTTCGATATCGCGTTCGTTCGCTTCTTGCGCGGCGTCGAGACCGGCGAGGCGGTAAACGCACGTCGCGTACGGCTCGCGCTTTTCGGTCGCGATAATGTAAACGTTAAACCGTTGGCCCGTCGCGATTTCGACGAGGGCGCGATAGAACGCGAGTTGACGCGAATAACCGTAAATTCGCGCGTCGCGTTCGAAAAATTTGAGTTGGTCGCACGTTTTGAAGTCGATCAAAACGCCGTCGTCGCGGAGCCAGTCGCACCGGATTTGGCAGTCGACGCCGCAATATTCGCCGCGAAAAACGAGTTCGGGACGTCCCGTCGCAAGGAGGCGCGACGCGTCGACGTTCTCATAAACGGAACGACGCAACGTCCAGCACAGCTCGATTTGCGACTCCGACAACACCGTTTTCGGGCCGACCGACGCGACCCATTCTTTGTACGTTTTCGTCGTCGCGCCGAATTTTTCGCCCGTCTTCGGGTTGACCGGAGCGCCCGCGTTGGAAACGTACAGCCTCTTGAAAGCGTCCTCGCCCTCCAAAACGAGCGTGTGCGCGGCGCTCCCGAACTCGAACGCGGCGCCGGACGGCTTCGGCGCGAGTCCGACGCGGCGGCGGTAAAAAAGGCGCGGCGACTCGGCGAACGTCAGCAGTTCGTGCGACGTCAAGTAATCGTCTCGTTTCGCGTGGTAAACTTCGGCGGGCTCGACGATAAAATTCTTCAACAAGTCGTTTTGCTTGACCATTTAGACCGTCTCCTTCGCGACGCGTCGCGCCGCGTTTTTCATCTTGCGGATTTCGTCGCGAACACGTCGGGGCGGAAGCGCCGTCGCGTTCGCAATTTGACGCGTCGTCAAACCGTCGGCGACCGCCAAATAAAGTTGACGATGCAACGGACTCAACCGCTCGAGCGGCGGACGGTTCGGCGTTTTCGTCGCGGTTCGCGCCGCGACCGGCTCCGTTTCGAGCGTCGTTAAACGTCGGCGTTCAAAGTATTTGCGAATCGTTTCCCGCGCCGCCAACGACGCGATCGCCGCGATGTGATTGCGCGTCGCAACCGCTCGCGCCGCGACGTCGGGCGTTTCCCCCGCGTCGACGCGTTTTCGCGCCGCTTTGTCGAGCGCGATAAGCGCGGCAAGTCGAGTCTCTTGAACGAGTTCGGAAACGTCCTGTCCCAAAATGCGAGCGACGACGACGCGGCGAGTCGCCTCGCAAAAATAATCGTCGAGCCCGCGCTCTTTCAAAATTTGGTCGAAATTCATTTTAAAAGCCTCCCGCTTTACGCAAGAAATACGTCGTTTCGAGAGGCGAAACGACGCGCCTAAAATTTCCAAAAAAAATCGCCGAGCCCGAACGCTCGACGATTCAACGTGTTACGACCGAAAATTTTCGAGACTTTCGCGACTTAAATTAGTTTGCAAAACTCGCCGAGCGCGTTCGAGAACGATTTCGCGAATGAAAGCGCTCGTCGGATTCTTGTCGTCGGGGTCGACGAGAGCCTTTGCTCGCGCGATCGCAAGGGCTTCGTCGGGGGTCGCGTAAAAAGACATTGAGATACAGCGCCGCGTCGTCTTCTCCTTGCGCGGGCGTCCCATTTTTTTTGCCGCCATTGATGACTCCGTTCCGTCGGGGGCGCCGCGCGTTCCGTCGCGCGGCTTGGTTGTCGTTTAACTCGTTACGCCGCTTCGTTTGCCGGTTTCGGCGTTTGCTCCGCGAGCGCGGTCGTAAACGCGTTGGCGTATTTCTTGAGCCATTCGAACTGCGCTCGACTCAACGTCTTTTTCGCTTTCCATCGCGCCGAAACCTTCGCGAGTTCCGCTTCGTCGAACCCGTCCGGTAAGTCGACGATCGTCGGGTACGCGTTCGTAATCGTCGGCAGGAAACGAGTTTCGGCGTCTCTCAACTCCTCTTCCGTCGGCGCGTTCTCTCGGTCGACCGTCTCGAAGTAACGCCGGAGCGTCGACGCTTCGTCCTGCGTGAACGCCTTTTCGACGCGCCACTTCGTCGCGATTTTCGCGAACGTTTCGGCGTCGACTTCTTCCGGAGGATTCGGCGCGAGAAGCCGCGTTTCGACCGCGCGAATCGCCTCCTCGATTTCCGCCTTGATTTCCGCGTTGCGCTTTTGCTTTGCCTTGTCGCCGCTCGACTTGCGACGCTTTTCGCGCTTCGCGGCGAGTCGGGCCGCCTTCTCTTCTTCCTCGCGCTCGATCGGCTCGAAAATCGTCCGGAACGCCGCTTCGATCGCCGCGACGGCCTTCTTGCTCAAGCCGTCTTTCTTGTCGCGACTTTCGCCTTCGTTCAGCCAGTCGCTCAGCTCGCCGAGCGTCGTAAAGCTCCAGTAAACGTTGTCGTAAACGCTTTTAGACAGGAGACATTCGAGCGCGTCGACGCTCGCGCCGCGCCAATTTTCGCGCGTGAGGACTTCGAGCGG
>JAFSFF010000455.1 GCA_017435375.1 Thermoguttaceae bacterium | reverse complement strand
GGCGAGTACGGCGAAAATTGGTACAAAGCTGGGACGAAAATGCAAAAACAGAACGTTTTCGACGATTTCATAGCGGCGGCGGAATTCTTGATCGCCGAGAAGTACGCGTCGCCGGAAACGTTGGCGATCAACGGCGGCTCGAACGGCGGGCTTCTCGTCGGCGCCGCGCTGACGCAACGTCCCGACCTCTTCGCGGCGGCGGTTCCGCAAGTCGGCGTCCTTGATATGCTCCGCTACCACAAGTTCACGATCGGCTGGGCTTGGGCGACCGACTACGGCACGAGCGAGGAAAGCGAAGAAATGTTCCGCTATCTCCTTAAATATTCGCCGTTGCACAACGTTCGCAACGACGCGAAATACCCGGCGACGATGGTGATGACGTCCGATCACGACGACCGCGTCGTTCCGGCGCACTCGATGAAATTCGCCGCGACGCTCCAAGCGAACGCCGACGCGACCGACGCTCCGCTCCTGATTCGCGTCGAGTCGAAAGCGGGGCACGGCGCCGGAAAACCGACCTCGAAGATCGTCGACGAAGCGGTCGATATGTATGCTTTTATTCTTTTTAATACACAGAAAGATAAAAGCGCCGAAAAATAAAGTTTTCAAAGCGAGCGTTCGACGCGTTCGTTTGATTGTTTGAAAACGGTTTGAAAACGTCGCTCCTTGCGGGCGGCGTTTTTTATTGGCGACGACGGCGCCGGTTCTAGCGATTTTGCGGTTTCTGCGTTTTGCGTCTTTAGGAGAAAGGGGCGAGACGAGGCGAATTTACCGCTCCTGAAAGCGCGTCGGAGGCGACCGACGGAAATTTTTCAAAAAATCGGGCGTTTTTTCGACGTTTTTCTTGCTTTTCGCGTTTCGTTCTGTTAAAATAAGCGTCGTTCTTGGTCGTCGAGGTCGAAATTTCGACGCGGCGACGTTCGTTCGGCGGGGGACGACGCCTTCGCGACGGAGCGGACAAAACGACGGGTTCGACGTTATTATAGGCGCTTTCGTTATGATCGAGCGCCTTTGTTCGGCGTTCGAACGCGTCGTTAACGATTTTCCCGATTTTTTGGACGTTATTTTCGGAGTATTTGCGATGAAATCGATTTCTCGACGACGTTTTATGGGCGACGCTCTTCTGACGGCGGCGGCCGCGTCCGCGGCGACGAGCGGCCTTTGGCTCCCGGCCTCGGTTCGCGCTCAAGACGCGAAAAAAGTTTCCGCCAACGAAAAATTCGGCGTGGCGATCGTCGGTTGCGGCGGTCGCGCCGGCAGCCATATCGGCGAACTCCTCGCGGACGGGCGTTCCGAAATCCTTTACCTGATCGACCCCGACCTTCCGCGCGCCGAAAATCGCGCTAAAGATATTGAGAAAAAGACCGGGCGCAAACCGAAGGTCGTCGCCGATATGCGCGAAGCGTTCGCCGATCCGGCGGTCGACGTCGTTACCTGCGCCTCGGCGAACCATTGGCACGCGCTCTGCGGCGTCTGGGCGATGCAAGCCGGGAAACACGTTTACATCGAAAAGCCGATTTCGCACAACATTCACGAAGGGAAAGCGCTGATCGCCGCTGCGAAAAAATACGGCGTGATGTGCCAAGTCGGGTCGCAATGCCGTTCGAACGAAGCGATTCAAGGCGCGTTTAAGTTCGCTAAAGACGGCGGCGTCGGCGAAATCAAACTGACCCGCGGCCTCTGCTACAAACGCCGCAAGTCGATCGGCGCGCTCGGCAAATACAAGGTTCCGGAAACGGTCGACTACAACCTTTGGAGCGGCCCGGCGCCGATCGTCGACCCGCCGACCCGTCCGAACTTCCATTACGACTGGCACTGGCAACGCCTTTACGGGAACGGCGACCTCGGGAACCAAGGCCCGCACCAAACCGACATCGCGCGCACGTTGCTCGGCGTCGAAGATTTCCCGACGAGCGTTATCTCGTACGGCGGCCGCCTCGGTTACCAAGCGGAACGCAAGGACGATAATTACGTCGACGCCGGCGACACCGCGAACACCGAAGTGTCGATTTACAATTACGCCGACGGCAAAACGCTCGTTTTTGAAACGCGCGGCCTCGAAACGGAAGCGTATCGCGGCGCTTCGATCGGCGTCGTCGCTTACGGTTCGGAAGGTTACATCGTTCAAGTTAACTACGGTTACTGCGTCGCTTACGACCTCGACGGCAAGCAAATTAAGGAGTTCAAGGGCGGTCGCGACCTGAACCACTTCCGCAACTTCCTCGACGCCGTCAAGAACGACGATTACGCGAGCCTGAACGCCGACGCGCGTTGCGGGCACCTCTCCGCGGCGCTCTCGCACCTCGGCAACATCTCGTACTATCTCGGCGAAGAGAACAAAGTTTCGCCGGACGAAGCGAAGAAGGTTTTGGAAGCGGTTCCGGGGAACGACGACAACGTCGAAACGCTCGGTCGCACCTTGGCGCACCTTCAAAAGAACGGCGTCGACCTCGCGAAAACGCCGATTTCGATGGGCCGTATGTTGAAGATCGACCCGAAAACCGAGTCGTTCGTCGACAACGCGGAAGCGAAGGCGATGGAAACCCGCGAATACCGCGGCGAATTCGTCGTTCCGACCGCCGACAAAGTTTGAGGTTGAACCGACTTAACCGTCGATTTTAAAAGCGTTTCGACGCGGCGCCGTTAGTCGCGTCGGAACGTTCGGCGGACGATTCTTTGCGCCGTCGCCGTTTGAAAAGCGTTGCTAAAACGCGGTTCAAGCGGCGGCGAACGGCGGCGTTTTGCCTTGCTGAAGCGGCGTTTGCGGTTAATTTTAGCGATTTTAACGAGAAAAGCGGCGAAAAGTGAAGAAAGGGACGGCGGTGAATTCGCGGGAGGCGGTCGAAGCGGAAATCAAGGAGAACGTCGAGCGAGTGCGCGAGCGAATCGACGCGGCGGCGCGGCGTTCCGGACGACGCGGTTCCGACGTAACGCTCGTCGCGGTGTCGAAGTATTCGGCGCCGGACGACGGCGTTGTTTCGGGGTTGTTGCGGGCCGGCGCGTTCGACTTGGGCGAGAATCGGCCGCAAAAATTCTTAGAAAAGGCGAATTTTTGGGCGTCGTCGCCGTACTGGAACGCGGGCGCGCCGCCGCTCGACTTTGTTCCGCGCCGTTCTTGTTCGGCGGACGAAACGAACGTCGCGTCGAAGTTGGAAAGCGTTGCGGTCAAAAGCGTTGCGAACGAGACGCAAAACGCGGGCGAAGGCGTTTCGGGCGTCGGACGGTTGCGTTGGCATTTTATCGGCCCGCTCCAACGAAATAAGGCGCGTCGAATTTTACCCTTCGTTTCGCTCCTCCATTCGGTCGACTCCCTGAAACTTTTGGAAGCGCTCGACCGGATGTTGACCGAGGAAAGCGAGCGCGCGGCGTTTCCGGAAAGACCGGTCGAAGAGCCGATTTTTCCGGAAACGATTTCGGCGCTTTTGGAGGTTCGATTGTCGGACGACGCCGCGAAACAGGGGTTCGAACCCGCCGAACTTCTCGACATTTTGCCGCAAACGGCGGCGTTTCGTCGGGTAAAGATTCGCGGTCTGATGGGGATGGCCGGCCTGACCGCGACCGAAAGCGAAACGCGCCGTCAGTTCGCGACGCTCCGAGAATTGCGCGACCGCTGTCGAACGCAATGTCCCGAGTTTTCGGACTTTACCGAACTTTCGATGGGAATGAGCGGCGACTTCGAAACCGCGATCGAGGAGGGCGCGACGATCGTTCGCGTCGGCTCGATTCTTTACCCGACGTCGTAAAGGAGGGCCGGGCTCGGCGGAGCGTCGTCTTGAGCGATAAAGGCATTGCCCCAAAACGAACCTTAAGCGACTCCGGGAACGGGCGCGCTGTTAAATTCAAACGCGTCGTTTTCTTCGTCGCTTAAAAAAGCGGGCGTCGCGGCGCGATTCGGTTTAGCGTTTTGTTGCGGTTTGTCGTCGCTCGTTTCGGCGCGCGCGGTTTTGACGTACCCAAGCGACTTAAAGACTTCTAATATTTCGCTGCAAGTGGGAAACATTCGTCCGCTGGCGCGTTTGTAATCGTCGAGCGCCTTCATAAATTCGATTTCGTCGGTCGAGTAATCGCGTTCGCAGGTTGTCGGATCGATTTGTCGACGGCGTTGCGTTCGTTTCGCTTCTTCGTCGGATTCGGTTCCGTCGCGTTTTTTATCGTTCGCGTCGGAAAGGTTAACGACGGAGACGGATTTGTCGTTTTTGACGCGTTTAACGGCGGAGCGCGAGGGTTCGAAACGAGGAATCTCGGAAGTCGGCGGACGACGGCGGCCGCGAGCGGAACGAGTCGGCGCCGTCGCGGACGAATTCGAATCGGCGGCGAGACGCGGAGCGAACGAGCGGGAATTTTCTTCCGCGTCGGTTTTCTCCTTTTTCTTGGCGACCGGCGCCGTTTCGGGAGAATTAGCGGCGGGCGATCGCGAAACTTCTTCGCGATTTGGCGAAGACGTTTCGAAACGGACGGGTTGGTTTTCGGCGATTTTATCGATAATTCGGTTTAAGTCGGCGGTTGTGCGCATTCTTGGAGCGGTTCCTTTTAAGACGGCCCGTCGGCGCGTCAAGCGGGGCGTTAATGAAAATGGGGTTTGATAAAATAACGACCGTTGCGACACGGACGTCTTGCCTAGTTTAACACAAGTTGGCGAAGCGGCGGAGAATGAGCAAAGATTAACCGTTTTTTAAAATGGCGGGTTTAGGCAAGTTGTAAAAATAACGCGAAATAGCGCGGCGAGGGAAAACGATTTCAAGAAAACGGCAAACGGAGGAAAAGATGAGAAAAACGTCGTATTTATCTGCTTGGACGACGAGGGGGATTCTAGCGGTTTCGGCGATTTTGCCCGTTACTGTCGGCGCGTCGTCGCCGGACGCCGCGGCGTTCGAAGGAACGAGCGAAACGCTTCGCGAAAACGAGTCGAAAAACGCCGACGCCGCGTTCGAGTGGACGCTCGACGACGGCGAGTTGACGTTGCGAGACGGCGAAAAAGTCGTTTTTAGTTACCGTTATTCGTTTCTTGAACATAAAAACGTTCCGAAAACCGATTCGCGTCGCGGCGCCGGGTGCTATCTCTATCCGCTGAACGGCGTCGACGGCGAGAACCTGACCGATTTGGCGCCGAAAGATCATTATCATCATCGCGGCGTTTTTTGGACTTGGCCGGCGGTCGGCGTTTGGGAAGCGGACGGAACGAAGCGCGAATACGACCTTTGGACGACGAACGCGCCAATTCGCCAACGCTTTGTTCGTTTCCTCGACCGCTCGATTTCCAACGGCGACGGCGAGAACGGCGGCGACTTTGCGGAATTTGCGGTTGAAAACGGTTGGTTCGTCGGCCCGAACGCGACGAAAACGGACGCCGAACTCGACCCGACCGCAAAAGACGGGAAAAACGGGGAGCGCGTCGGGGAGCGAATCGCCGAAAACGCGCCGCTTTACGGCGAAAAAGTCGTTACGGAAATCGTTCGCGTTAAAACGGGGCCGGTCGAGACATTCGAGGGCGTTCGTTGCCGCTCGATCGACGTTGAAATTGTCCTAATTCCGAACGAAAAACCGATTTCGTTGCGCGGCGCGGAAGGCAAAAGTTACGGCGGCCTAACAATCCGCTTCAGACCGATCGGCAAAAACGGCGAAGACCGCTTTATCCTTACCGACGAAGGTCTCGCTAAGGGCGATATGCCGGAAAAACCGCTCCGCTGGGCCGATTTTACGTCGCGATTTGGCGCGGTCGACAAGGAGACCGGCGAGAAAAACGCGTTGAGCGGCGCCGCGATCTTCCTTTCGCCCAACTTTCCCGATTTCCCGCCGACTTGGTTAACTCGTTATTACGGGCCGCTTTGCGTCGGTTGGCCGGGCGTCGTCGAGCAAAAATTCGAACCGGGCCAACGTATCGAAATGCGCGCGCGAATTTGGCTGCACGAGGGCCTTGTCGCGAAGGAAACGCTCCAAAAGGCGTTCGAACGTTGGGCGGAAGAGGAAAAATCGCGTTAAATTAGCGGGATTGCGAAAAATTTAACGTTAAATTGACGGCGTCGCGGCGCTCGATTCGAACGGCGTTCGAGTCGGCGTCGTTTCGCCGATTTTGTCGTTATTAATATAAGGGCGAATTTTCGCGTTTCAAGACGTTATTATTGAGAACGAAAACGGCGTCGGCGAGCGTTC
Source organism: Thermoguttaceae bacterium (assembly GCA_017435375.1). Lineage (GTDB taxonomy): Bacteria > Planctomycetota > Planctomycetia > Pirellulales > Thermoguttaceae > RUG369. Next base: position 455 of record JAFSFF010000455.1, on the reverse strand, counting down.
GCGGGCGGCGTTCGGGAGGCGACGATGCGGAAAAATCGGCAAAATTGGAAAAAAACGACGAAACGGAACGTCGCGGCGGCGGGCGTCGTCGCGTTGGGGGCGGTTTTGACGGCGGCGACCGTTCCGACGTCGGCGGAGTGCGCGGCGTTTTCGGCGACCGCTCCGGAACCGACGGCGTTAAAAACGGAAAATTCCGCGAAACCGGCAAAACCGGCGGCGGTTTGGAACCTTGGCGACGCGACGTTGACGCTCGGCGCCGACGCGACCGCCTTTTTAGAGCGAGCGGACGGCGGCGAAACGAGCGCGCCGGTTCGGGCGTTTTCGTTCGTTTCGGACGGTCGAACCGTCGACGCAAGGCGGGTTGTTCGAAAAACGGAGGAAAAAACGGCGTTTGAAACGTTAATCGTCGAGTTTGAAGACGGAACGCGGGCGAAGTTCGAAGCGAAGCCGGGGCC
>JAFSFF010000454.1 GCA_017435375.1 Thermoguttaceae bacterium | reverse complement strand
GAGCGGAACCGGCAAGACGACGTTCGATTTCTCGTCGCGGCGACGTTGGAGGCGGAGCGCGTCGGGAAGAGCGGTCGCAAAATCTTCCTCTTCGACCCAAGTTAACTCGAGAAGTTTCGTCGCGGTCGGGAAGAAGTACTCTTTCGCTTGCGTCAACAGGTCGAACGCCTTTTGCAGGTTCGTTTCGCGCTCCTCGACGTCGCCGGACATATGAGCCTTCGCCGCGTCGACGACTCGCGAGTCGAAATTTTGCGAATCCAAGTTGCTCATATAACGCAGTTTGCGCGTTAAAAGCTCTTCGAGGAAGCAAGTCAAGCCGAGCGAAAGGAACGTTTCCGACTCTTCGTCGCCGATCGGCGCGTCGATTCCGAGTTTTTCGAACGCGACGCGCAAAATTTCGTCGCGGTCTTCGACGTCGCGGATGAAAATCGCGCCCCCCTCTTCCGCCGATTTTACCCAGCTTCTCGAAAGGATGCTCTCGGCGCAAGGCGGAACGACGACGAGACGCGGCGTCAAACCGAACGTCGGACTTCCGGCGGGTTCCCAACGCGGCGCGGCGTCAAAATGGGCGACCAAGGCGGGATGGTAAAGCGCCGACCAAGCGGAAAAAATCGCGTCGACTTCCGAAGATTTGCGATAAAGCGAAAAATCCTCAAAACTGTAACTGGGAAGGAGCGAAAACATAAGCTGCCTAACGAAAAATGGGGGGAATCGGCAAAATGGGAAAGACGAACGTCGCGCAAAGCGGAAAAAGCGAAGAATAGCGCGACGTAAAATAGAAAACGAACGCCGTTTTGCTCGGACGTCGGCGCCGCTCTTCGCGTTTGTTCGTCCAAAAACGCGTTCGGACGACGGCGAAATAAAACAAAAATCGACGCGACGAACGAAAAGTCGCGCCGCGTCGATTTTTCAACCGTTCGACGGAATCAACCGTTCAACAGGTCGGCGATGTAGAAACTGCCGTAAGTATGCACGCGGCATTTCGGGTGCAGTTCGGCGGCGAGTTCTTTATTGTATTTAAGAATGTCGCCGAGCTGCTTCTTTTCGCCGTTGACTTCGACCGGAACGCGGTGCAGGTAGGGGGACGTGTCGAGCCCGCCGCTGCGCCAAAGAACGCGAGCGCCCGGCGTCGCCGACTTCAGAATCGCGTCCCATTCGGCGATCAACGCGTCGAAGAGCTTGTCGGAGAGCCAGTCCATATGGTCGAGGAGAACGAAGCGGCTGATTTTGACGTCCGGATTTTCGCGCAAGAAACCTTCGACCGTGTTCGTGCGGACGACGACGTTGTCGACCGCGCCGGCTTTCAGCGTTTCGAAACCGCTCTTTTCGAGGTATTCCGGGCAGCAGGTTTTCGTATAACGCCCGGTCGCGTACAGGCGCCAGAAGTAGTTGTCTTGAATCGGAAGAACGCCGAAAATAGCGTCGAGACACTCTTGAACGAACGGAACGAGTTGGCCGTAAGTCTTTTCGATTTGCTTGCGTTGGTCTTTCGGGACGCCGACCATCGACATCGTCGAGTCGCGATTAACGATGAAACGCATCAACGGCGACCAGAATTTGTCGCGGACTTCGCCCCAAATTTTTTGTTGTTCTTCGAGCGTCGGAGCGTTGATCAACGCGTCGACTTGCGGACGCATCCCGCGGAGATTGACGAGGCGGTTGATCCACTTCGCCAAATAACCGGACGTGCCGCAGAAGTAATAGGACTTCGCTTTGCCGTCGAAGAACTTTTTAATATTTTCGTCCCAATATTTTTGCGACGATTCCGACAAGTGCGCGCGAAGTTTGTCGCGGTAAATTTGACGAACGCCCGGAAGGCGCCCTTCGCCGAAGAGTTGGAAGAAGGTTTCGTAATCCAGCTCTTTAATCCCGGCGATTTTCAGCTCCAACACCGCGTTTTGACGATAGTTCATATCGACGGCGTAAACGCGGTTCAACCCCTCGATCGCATACGAAAGCGCGTTGCAACCGGCCGACGTGATGACGAGAAGGTTGTCTTCCGGCGTCAGTTCGAGCGCGACTTTGTCGAGGCGCGGGTCTTCCCAGCAGGTGTTGTAAACGAGATTGTTGCCGTGTACGGCGGTAAAAACTTTCCCGCTAATCCATTCAGCGAACGCTCCCATATCGTCGATTCCTGTTCTTTTTCTAAAATCGGTTGTACGATTGCTATTATTGTTTGATATGTCGGCGCCGACGGCGCGCGAACGATAAGACAAACGAAAATCGACGCTTCCGAGAAACGTTCGAACAACCTTGGCAAGGGAGCGAAGGCCGCCTTTGAAAGCGGAAATTTCGGGGCGCGAGATTCGTCGAAATAAAACTCTATTTTATTCTATATAAACCGCGCGTCGACAAACGACGGGGCGCGATTTGGGGGATTTTGAAAAATATTTGGCTGTTTTCCCGTTAAAACCGTCGGGGTTTCGCTATTTTGACGCGCCGCCGTCGGTTGGGGGGCCCGACGAAGGCGGAACGCTCGACGCGTTCCGTCGAACGGCGTCGAAACGACGTTAGCGGTCGGCGCGAGTCGAAACGCCGCGATTGAAAGCGCGGACGCGTTCGTCGAGCGCGTTCGGCGTTTTCGTTCGGCGATCTTCGCGAACGGCGTCGTTTCGGCGGCGGCGACGGTCGTCCGGAGCGCGGGAGCGCGTCGCGTCGAGCGGTTCCGAAGCGTCCGGAGCGTCGAGCCCGAGATTTTCAAGCGCTTGCAAATACTCGGTTTTCGCGTTCTCGTCGCCCGCTTCCGCCGCCGCTTTCATCGCTTTCCAACGTTCGAGGAAGGCGCGAAGCTGTTCGTCCGTCCAACCGAGTTCGTCGAGAATCCGACGGTCGGCCTTTTCTTTGAGAACGTCGTCGAGATAGTCGAGGACGAGGTTCGTCGCCGCCTCCGCGTATTGAAGGCGCGGCGCGTCCGCTCCGGTTAAGGACGCTTCGTCCGGGCCGAGTTCGCCGAGACCGGAACCGCCTCCGCCGCCGCGTTTCCCCGATTGCGAGTCGCCCCCCGCGCCGATCGTTCCTTCTTTTTCCTCCGGTTTTGGGCCGGTCGACGTTTGGGAACGGTCGGACGCGGAACCGCCGCCGTTTTTATCGGCGTTTTCGCTATTTTCGTTGGAACCGTTCGTTTCGGACGACGAATCGCTCCCGTTTCCCTCGCCTCCGAGCGGGTCGAGAGGCGCGTTTTCGCCGCCTTGGCCGGATTTTGAGGGTTCGCCGTTTTGCGTATTTTCGCTATTTTCGCTCGTCGTTGGGTCGCGATCCGGTTCCGACGCGCCGTTCGGGTCGGTTTCGGCGTTGTTAGCGCCTTTTAACTCTTGCGCGTTCGGGGCGACGTCGGCGCCGCTTCCGGCGAAATTTTCGAGCGGATCGGCGAGAACGTTCGCGTCTTGGGGCGCGCCGTTCGGATTTTCCGCCGCGTCGTCGGGGGCGGTTTGCGCTAAATAATCGTTCGTATTCGGGTCGACTTCGCCGTTTTCGCGTCGCGAGTTCGGGTCGATTTTCTCGGGATTTTCCGCGTCGAACCGCTCCGCGTTCTCGCCGGGGCGCTCGTCGCTCGTTCGATTCGGAAGAGGGCGGCGTTCGTTCGACTTTTCGCCGTCTTTGCGATCTTCGCCGGACTCGCTGTTTTGGCCCGTTTGCGGATTTTCGCCGTCTTCTCCGTTTTGCGCGTCGTTCGGTGATTTCCCATCTTGCGCGTTTTCTCCGTTTTGCGGATTTTGCCCGGAATTCCCGCCTTCCGGCGACTCCGTGTTCGTTTCGGAACCTTGCGCGCCGGATTCGGCGTTTTCGCGTTCGGAGCGGATGAAGTCGAGCGCTTTTTCGAACGCGTCGCCGGGGTTCGCCGTCGGATCGACCGACTCGGGGGCGCCGGGAGCGGGAGACGACGCGTCGTCGGTTTGCGCGTCTTCTCCGTTTTGTCCGGGTTCGCGACTTTGCTCGTTTTGGCTATTTTGACCGTTTTGCGGATTTTGCTCGGTTTGTCCGCTTTGTTCGGAAGCGTTCGCGTCGTCGCCGTTCGACGCGTCGGAAGCGCCGCCTTGTTCGGTCGCGCCGTTTTCTCCGCTTTGCCGGCCTTGCGCGTTTTGCCCGGACTCTCCGCTTTCTCCGCCTTGGCGGCCTTGCGCGTTTTGTCCGGACTCTCCGCTTTCTCCGCCTTGTTGACCTTGTGCGTTTTGCTCGGACTTTCCGCTTTCTCCGCCTTGTTGGTTTTGCGCGTTTTGTCCGTTTTCGCCGTTTTCGGATTCGCCGCCTTCTTCGCCGGTTTGCTCCGATTCGCTATTTTGCCCGGATTCGCCGCCGGTTTCTTGTCTGTTTTCGCTATTTTCTCCGGCTTCCGGTTCCGCGTCGGGCGACGACGGGTTCGCGACCGGCTCGCCGACGACGATTAAGAGCTTCTCCGTCGCCGCGACGTTCGCTTCCGGTTCTTTCGAGTCGACCGCTTCGACCCAATATTCGATCTCGTCGCCGACTTGGAAACCGAGTTCCGCCGGAACGAACGCGCCGGAGAGAACGTTCGGGCCGACGAACGGCGTCGGGCCGGTCGAGTAATCGGCGTCGGCGCGAGCCGAGCGGGAACGGAGCGGCGTCTCGATCGGAGCCGGAGTCGCGCGACCCGCCGACGCGCCTTCGTCGAGATCGCGAATCGCCGTCCGAAGTCGAACGGCGCGGAGGCCGAAATCGGGGTCTTCCGCCCGAACTTGGAAACGAAGCGCGTCGTTAAGCGCCGCGGTCGAACCGCTTTCCGGCGCCGACTCCCAACGAATCGTCGGCGGAACGTCGACGAGCGTTTCAACCGAATAATCGCGAGCGTCGCGATTGCGTTGGCCGTCGACGTCGATCGAAAGGAGGCGATAAGAGGTTAACGCCGGAACCTTTTCCTCCGCGTCGGCGGTTCGCAAAACGGACGACGTTCGCTTCCAATCGAGCCGGAACTCGAACGTCGCAAGACGCGGATTGTCGGGCGAAATTTGCATCTTCGCGCCCTTCGACTCGTCGCCGTTCGGGAGGAAAAGCGCGCTTTCGAGCGGGGAATTCGACCGGGCGACGATCTCGACCGTCGTTCCTTCGACGGCGCGGACGTCCCCTTGATTGGCGAACGTTTGCGGCGTTAAACCGGTATAATCGGGAAATTTTAACGTTGTTTTTTCGACTTGGAACGTCGGACGCGGCTTCACGTCGACGCGGTAAGTCGGCGAAACGCTTTCGAAACGCCCCCCTTTGCCGACGACGACGCGGTACGTCAGCGGCTCCGAAAAGCCGTCGTCGCCGTCCGGAAAACGGGCTTCGAAGCGGGACGCGCCGACCGGCTCCATCGGGACGCGCAAGTCGACGAGCCGACCGTCTTCCGTCGAGTAAAAAATTTCGACCGGAAGGGAACCGGCGCCGTCGATTTTGGCCGCGACGTCGAGAAAATCGCCTTGGTAAACGGTCGCGTCGCCGGGGGAAACCTCTTCGAGCGCGACCGCTTGCGGACGTTCGATCGCCGCCGTCGGCGCGACGATGCGACCGACCGACGCGAACGGACTTTTCGGCGAAAAAACGGAATAAAGGGCGCAAACGGCGACGACGACCGCGAACGCGACGCCCCAACGAATCAAGCCGGAACAGTCGACGAGCGTTTCCGACGGCGCCGACGCGGCTCGATTCGCCGCTTGGAGCGCGACGCCGCGCAAAATCGACGGGTCGACGACGTTAAAGTCGGCGGAATCGTTTGAGTCGGCGGCGTTTTGCGGTTTTTCGCCGTTTTGTCCGGTTTCTTTGTTTTGCGCTTTTTGCGACCGTTTGCGCGCGTCGGCGGCTTCGCGGCGGAGTTGGAGCCAACTGATCGCCGAGTTGTGCGGGTCGTTCCAACTTTCTTCGAGAATTTTGGCGGCGTAAAGGGGCGCGATTTGACGGCGCAAAATTGGAACGAGCCGAACGACGAAGTAAAGCGTCGTCGACGCGACCCAAGCGACCGCGAAAAAGAGCCGTCCGCGCGGCGACAAGCCGTCCGGCAAGACCCAATGATCGAGCAAAACGCCGACGAAAAGAACGCCGAGCGCGAGGGTCGCGAACGCGCAAAACGCCGTCGTTAAGTCGACGCGGCGAACGTCGGCTCGGGCTTTAGCGACGCGGTCGACGAGCGCTTTTTCGACGCGACGAGCGTCGGCGTCGTTGAAATCGGACGTTCGGGAAACGGGCGCGGGCATTCGAAAACTCCAAATTGGAACGAAAATTGGGAAGCGCGGTCGGCGTCGAATCAAAGCGCGAAAAACGGTCGAAAACGCAAAAAACGGCGCGAGCGGAAGGAACGGCGGCGGAACGTCGCGTCGTCGACTTTTACGCGTCTAACGATTTTATCGGATTGACGCGTTTTCGGCAAGGGCGTTTTTCGGCGCGTCGTCGACCGCGCGCCAAGCGGACGAAGCGGACGCCGATTTCGGCGTTTGAGCCTTTCGACAATAACGTTTTCGCCCTTAATATCAATTAACGACAAAATCGCCGCCGGGGTTAACGTCGAAATCGGCGGTTCGGCCGGTTTCGGCGTTAACTTCGGGCGGCGACTTCAAGACGCGTCGACGGCGGAACGGCGCGCTCGGCGTCGACGCGGGAATATGTTGGGAACGTTGGGAACGTTCGCGGTTATCGGGCTTATTTCGCCGGTTCGGCTTTCGCCGCTTTCGCGCCCTTCGCTTTAACGAAGAGCCAAACGAGCGAACCGACCGCCGCGACCAAAAGCGGAACCGCGATCAACGGACGGAACCAAAGCCAAGCGACCGCGATCGTCGTCAACGAACCGCAAAGAGCGAGCGCGAACGAAACGAGACCCGTTCCGAGCGCGACGAGCGAACCGAGGAACGGAACGAAGTCGGCGAGAACGTCGAGCGGTTTGAAAATCGCGCCGAAACCGAAAAACATCATTGCGAAGCCGACGAGGCGCAGAATCCAGCCCGTCATAGCGTTGCCGCGTTTGGCTTGCGCGAACATCGCTTCGGCCGTGTCGATTTTGTTCGAAAGGAGTTCGACCGCGCCGGTTTTCGCTTGGTAAGGAACGAACGAGTCGCCGTTTTGTTGCGAAACGACGGTCGCCGAGCGCGGCGCTTCGACGATTTCAAAGGTAACGCGAACGTCGCCGATTTGCGGAGCGTTCGGGTCGGCGCCGAGGTAGAAGCCGGTTTCGGTTCGTTTGAATTCCGCGGTCGCGGTCGGAAGCGGAGCGGCGGCGATCGAGATCGTTTGGGCCGGGGCGACCGTCGCGGCTTGCGGCGCGGCGGCGGGTTGAGCGACCGAAATCGCTTGCGCCGGAGCGGCCGGAGCGACCGAAATCGTTTGCGGCGCGGCGGCGGTCGGCGCGACCGAAATCGCGTCTTGCGCGACCGTTTGCGGGACTTCGACGACCGTTTCCGCCGGAGCCGGAGCGGCTTGCGGAGCGGCGTTTTCGACCGGAGCCGGGGCGGCTTGCGGAGCGGCGTTTTCGACCGGAGCCGGAGCGGCTTGCGGGGCGGCGTTTTCGACCGGAGCCGGAGCGGCTGCCGGGGCGGCGTTTTCGACCGGAGCCGGAGCGGCGGTCGGGGCGACCGTTTCGACCGGAGTCGGGGCGGCGGTCGGGGCGACCGTTTCGACCGGAGCCGGGGCGGCGGTCGGGGCGACCG
>JAFSFF010000047.1 GCA_017435375.1 Thermoguttaceae bacterium | reverse complement strand
CCAGCCGTCCCCGCGCATGAACGTCTTTCGCGATTTTTTCGACGTATTCGAAGGCGATCAGGCCGCGATAAATCGCCGGGCGCTTCGTTTTCGCGTCGAAAACAAGGGGCGTCCGCATTCCGGCGAAGTGCGAACGGTCGAAGTCGAGGAGAGCGGTAACGTAACCTTCGCTCGAGTCGATATATTCGCCGTCGAGACCCGGGCGCGACTGCGCGGCGGCGAAATCGGCGGGCGTTTTAGGCAGGTCGGAGGCGGGAAGCGCGGGGCCGTAAAGGTCGTCGGCGATTTTTTCGTTCCACTTCGTCTCGAAACCGCCGAGCGACGGGACTTTCGCGTCGCCCAATTTGCCTTCTTTCGCTAATTTCACGAGACCGGGCGCGTCGTTGAGACTCCAAACGGCGCCGTCGCACCAAGGCGTGTCGAGAAAACGAGCGCAGAATTTGCCGTCGCGGTCGCGATGGCCGCTGGTGAGAAGAGCTTGCGCGGCGGCGTTCCCGTCGGCGGCTTGCTTTTTCGCCAGTTCGAGCGCGGCGTCGATCGTTTTCGGCGTTTCCGCCGGGAGCGACTGCCACCAAGTCATCGGCTCGGTGTATCGGAACGTCGTAACGCCGATGGAATCGTCGTAAGCGACTTCGTCGTTTCCTTCTTTGAATTGGAAACCGAAGTCCTCTTGGTTCGGGACTTTAGAGATCGGCGCGAACGGCTGCCAGTTTCCTTGGTTCGGCGCGCGAACGACGAACGCCGAGCGATATTCCGCGCAATAAGCGTCGAGGAGCGCGCGAAACGCTTCGCCCGGAGCGGCGTCGGCGACGTGTAAAATCGCGAAACGAAGTTCGGCGGTCGGTTTTTCCGCCGTCAGCGAGACGTCGAAAGCGATGTAAAGCTCGCGCGACGCGGCGTTGAACGCGATTCGGTAAAACGCCGGAAAGTTCGGGTCGACGCCGAGACCGAGGACGCGGTTTCCGCAAGCGACGCCGCCGATAGGATAGTGCGAAAGACGTCCGCCGCCGATTTCCGGAACCGAGCGCGACGCGATAAACTCGCCTTCGCTCTCGCCGATAAGACGCTCGCGACGCGGGTCGTCGAGCCAACGGAGCGTCGCCGCGTCGATCTCGAAAGTTTTTGGAACGCGAATCGAATAAACGAGCGTTAACGCGCGGTCGTCGGCGCCGAGATTTTCCAAAACGATTTCCTTGATTCGCGTCGGAGGCGCGGCGTTCGGGTCGGAACTCCAAACGTATTCCTCGGTCGATTGCGAAACCCGGATTCCGTCGACGACGTTGGAAACCGGATGAACTTCCCCGGCGACTTGCCAAAAGTCGCCGTTTTTCGCGGCGTCGCGGAGGAGAAGCGAACCGTCGGAAGTCGGCTTTTTGACGGCGCCGCGCTCGACCGGGACGCCGTCGAAGAGGTAAAAGGCGTTCGAAAGCTTCATTTCGCGCAGTTCGAGGTCGCGGAACGACGCCTTGCCGGAGCGGTTGCGGAAAAGACCGTAAAAGGTTAACGATTTGATCGGTTTTTCCGGGAAAATCGCGACGCGCTCTTGCGTCCAGTCGGAATCGCCGGTCGCGAACGGCGCGGTTTGTCCCCAAAGCATTTGACCGTCGGCGTATTCGAGGTCGATATAAAGGGAATAATCGGCGCCGACGGAACCGCCGACGTTCTCGGCGCGGCTCCAACCGGTCGCGACGATCGGCGCCGCCGTCTCTTGGTTGAGAACGTAACGCCGAGCGACGCCGAACGCTTTGTCGGTCGCGTCGCCCGCGTCGCAGACGTAAACGCCGTCGGTTTCGACGAAACCTTCGTTGTACGGGTGAACGCCGACCGGCTCGACGACTTGCATCGCGTCGAGTTTGTCGAGATTAATGACTTTTTTCGCGACTTCCGGTTTCGACGCGGCTTGGTCGGCGGCGTCGGCGGAAAGCGGGAGGAAAAAGGTCGCGACGGCGCAACACGCGGCGAAAAGCGGCGCGCCTTTTCGGGATTTTTGTCGCATCGAACGGCCTCTTGGAAAAAACAAAGATAAAACGGAAAAATGGGAAACGCGGGCAAAAAATAAAGGCGAACGCTTCGCAACGTTCGCCTTTGTCGTCGGCCTCCCAACCGTCTGCGACGGCGGCGATTCGAAAACGCGCCGTCGAAATCCGATTTATTGGACGGAAAACGTCGGTTCGAGACCGACCGAAACGAGGTCGCGAACGCTTTTCGACGAAAGTCGGCGAGCGTTCGCGTTCATCGACTCAAAGCGGACGCGCCGAACGCTCGACGCGCCGCCAAAAATCAAGTCGAAAATTATTGGACGCGGTTCGACGGGGTTTTCGAAGCGCGACGGCTCAGCAACCAAAGGAGGAACGGCGCGCAAATGAAAATCGAGCTGAACGTACCGACGATAACGCCGACGCACATCGCGAACGCGAAGGTGTGAATCCCGGCGCCGCCGAAGGCGTAGAGGACGAGCGCGGTGAAGAGCGTCGTCAACGACGTCAACAAGGTGCGGCTCAAGCATTCGTTCGTCGCGCGGTTGATGATTTCCTTCGTCAACGCTTCCGACTTGCCGCGGACTTCGCGGATACGGTCGAAGAGAATGATCGTGTCGTTGAGCGAGTAACCGATCAACGTCAGGAACGCGGCGACGGTCGCGAGACCGATCTTGAATTGATTGATCCCGAGGAAACCGAGGAACGGCGCGAGCCAGTAGCTCAAACCGATCAAACCAAGCGTGAAGAGGACGTCGTGGATAAGCCCGACGACCGCCGAAACGCCGAAGATCGCGCGCTTAAAGCGGAGCCACAGGTAAGCGACGATACAGAGCAAGGAGCCGAAAATCGCCAACATCCCTTGGACGCGAGCGTAACCGGCGACCGAGCTACCGATAGAACTCGACGCTTCAAACGCGACCTCTTCGGCGACTTGCGCGGCGACGGTTTGCGCGAGCGATTCGACTTTCGCCTTGTCGTCCGCGTTGACGGCGACCGTCCATTCCTTTTGAGAAGCGGACGCGTCGACGCCTTGCGGGAGCGAGACGACGAGCGCGTCGGCGCTTTCGCCGCTTTTTTGGACGTCTTCAAAGTAACCAAGGACGACTTCGCCGCTCATCGGACGATTCAGTTTCACGTCGACGGCGATTTGCGTCGTCGGTTCGGCGGCGCCCGGAAGAAGGACGTCTTGCGGTTCGCCGAGCGTGAATTCCATCGCGTAACGCGGCATCTTTTCGGCGAATTTTTCCTTCATCAACTTTTGAACGTCTTTTTCAAAGTCGGAAGTTTCCACACCGGGCGGGCACGAGGCGCTAATCGAGTAGCAGGAGTGTTCCGCGACGGGAGCGCCGGAGCTGTCCTTCGCCAAGGTCAGTTCGCCGACGGCGAGGTCCGGAAGGTCGCTCAAATTGGCGCGCACTTCGGAAATTTCGACCGGTTCGGTGAAGACCGTTTGGACTTCGACGCCGCCGACAAAGTCGACGTCGAAAATACCCTTGCCGCGAGCGCCGACGGCGATCAAACCGACGAGAATAAGCGCGCACGAAATCGCGGCCGCTTTCTTGCTCATCGCATAGAAGTCGAAGTTGTAGCGCCCGATCGGTTTCAAGCCCGGGAGAATCGGGTAAACGCAACGCTTGGTGAGCCAACCGTTTTTCTCGCAGGTTTCGAAAATGACGCGGCAGACGTAGGTCGCCGTGAACATGCTGAACAAAACGCCGAGGAACAACGTAACGGCGAAGCTCTTGATTTGTTCCGAACCGACGAGGTACAGAATCCAAGCGGTGAGCATCGTCGTGATGTTCGAGTCGAAAATCGCGGTGAAGGCGCGTTGGTAACCGTTGCGAACCGCCATACGGAGCGCGGCGCCGCCGTTGAGTTCTTCGCGAATGCGTTCGAAAATGAGGATGTTCGCGTCGACCGCCATACCGACGGTGAGAACGAGACCGGCCAAACCCGGGAGGGTGAAGGCGGCGCGCATCGCGATCATCGCGGACATGATCATGACGAGGTTCATCAAGACGGCGAACGTCGCGATCAAACCGCCGAAGCCGTACTAGGCGATCATAAAGAGGAGAACGATTACGCCGCCCCAAACGACCGCGTTTTTACCTTTGGCGATGGTGTCGGCGCCGAGGGTCGGGCCGGTGGTCATTTCGGTAACCGGTTCTTCCGAAAGTTTCGCCGGAAGAACGCCCGCGCGCATAACGGCGACGAGGTCGTCGACGTCTTTTTGAATGCGAGCGTAGTCGTCGGACGAAAGGTTTTGACCGAAGTTGATCGAGCCGTTTTTGCCGATCGGTTCGTTAATGTTCGGCGCGCTGTGCAGGCGGTCGTTCATCACGACGCCGAGTTGACGGCCTTCGTATTTGGTCGTCAGGTTGCGCATCCGTTCGGCGCCTTGCGGCTTCATTTCGAAGACGATTTCCGGCGTCATCATATTGTTAAAGGAGTCGTTGACTTGCTCCATATGCGTGCCGTCGACGTCGTAAGAATCGACCAAGTCGAGGACGAGGACGTCGAAATTCGGTTTCGTTTGACCCGCGATTTCTTGCGCTTGCGAGGGACGCGTCAGGTTGCGCGCGCCGACGCTGTCTTCTTGCGCCGGGTCGACCGGAACCCAAGTCGCGCTCTTGATAACGCCGTTCGCTTGTTCGTCGGCGGCGAGGAAGACGGTCCAAACGTCGGCGTTTTCTTTCGCGAGCGCGCGATCGACGACGGCTTTTTCTTGCGGGTCGCTCGCGCCGGAAACGGCGAGAATGCGGAATTGCAGTTGGCCGGCGTTGTTAATAACGCGCTTCAGGCGAGCGACTTCGGCGGGGTCGGCTTCCGGAATCGTGATGCGGATATCGGTGTTGGCGCCGAGTTCTTGAATCGAAATTTCGCGAACGCCGGACGGGTTGATCCGTTTCGAGAGCGCGTTTTTCAGGTCGTTCATCTCGTCGGCGGTAACGTCGGTTTTCGTCGGATCGCTCGGCGAAACCATGTAAACGAGAATAGAACCGCCGCGCAGGTCGACGCCGAGGTTGACGCGACCTTGTTTGAGACCGGTAATCGTCGAAATCAATCCGCCGACAAAGCAGAAGACGATAATGAAGTACGCGGTTTTGAAGTGTTGTTGGCGGAAACGCTTCGCGCAAAGGACGGCGACGCCCCAAGCGAAGGCGACGAACGCGACGAAGATCGCCAAAACGAGATAGAAGTTCGATTTTTCTTTCGCTTCGGTCGGCGCGGTCGCGACGACTTCGAGTTCTTCGGCGACCGGCTCGGTCGCGGCGGCGTCTTCGGCGGTCGGCTCGGTCGCGGCGGCGTCTTCGACGGTCGGTTC
>JAFSFF010000453.1 GCA_017435375.1 Thermoguttaceae bacterium | reverse complement strand
CAATTCGTCGAGCTTAACGTCGACTTCTTTCGAGCCCTTCGGAAGCGGCATTTGCCAGCTGTCGGAACCCGGGAGGTTGCCGCGGTGCCATTGAGCGCGAATGTAGTGCAGGTCGCCGAGAACCGTCGAGTTAATGAGGGCTTTGGCGTGATCGTAAAGGACGTTGTAGTGGCGTTGGTGGCCGATCGCGAGGTGCTTTTTGCATTCGCGCGAAACGCGAATCATTTCTTTGCAGTTCGCGACGCTGTGGCCCATCAGTTTTTCGGTCAGGACGTGGCAGCCCGCGCGCATCGCTTTGATCGCGGCCGGAGCGTGCAAGTGGAGCGGCAAACCGATGATAACGCCTTCGAGGCCAAGCTTTTCCGCGTCTTTCAGGAGGTCGTTGTAGTCGTTGTAGACTTGAACGTATTGACGCGCTTCCTCTTCGGTTTTCCAACCGTATTTTTTCATCAAGCCCGGACGAACCGCCGCGGCGCTCGCGCTGTAGCAGTCGCCGTGGAAGGCGCGGAATTGGTTGTACGGACGAATGTCCGCGATCGCGACGACTTGAATGTATTTCGGGTTGATCCCGCCGATCAAGACGCTCCCTTCGTCGCCGGTTCCGAGAACCGCGACGCGAACCGGTTTGTCGACGACGCCGTATTTGAAGTAGTAGGAACCGATTCCCTTGCCCGAGGCCAAGTCGGCGCGCGCCGATTGTTTCAGGAAATCGCGACGAATCAACTTACTGCCGATCGCGGCGAGGAAGTTTTCCTTCCCAATTTCTTTTTGTTCGCTCGTTAAATTCATTATTCAACCTAAATTATATTCTAACCGTCGTCGGCGACGCGACCAAAACGGCGTCGCGACGAACGTAATTTTTCGAAACGATTCGTCGACTCGCAAACCGAACCGACGAGACCCGCTTTCGCGCCGCGCTCCCAAAAAATTCGAGAGCGCGGAGGGGCGAAAAGAATCAAGCCAACTTGTATTTGTCTTGGTCGAGGTTCGGGACTTGGCCTTTCAAGACGTCGTCGAGATCGCCTTCCGGCGTTTCGTCGTTGTCCGGATCGAACCAAGATTCTTTGAACGTAACGCTTTCGCCCTTATCGGCGGCGATGTTGGTAACGAGCGCGATGACCGCGTCGCCGAGCGCGATGCGCGGATTGCAGCGCGGTTGAATCGCCGGGTCGGCCGCGTTCGGGTTGTTTTGGCAGCACCAAGCCCAGTGTTCGATTTGTTCTTTGTAACCGCGGCTGACGGCGGGGCCGGCCGGGCCGGTCGCGGCGACCGCTTTTTGAGCCGGGGCGCTCGCTTGCGTGTCGAGCGCGGCGGCGCCGGCGGCTTTCTTTTCGACCTTGCTGGTCGACGGGCCGCGCAGGAGTTGCGAGTCTTGTTCGCGTTCGAGAACGATCGTGCCCTTGGTGCCGTAAACGATTTCGCCGTAACCGCCGAAGCCGTTGCCGTTGATCGTCGAGTATTGGACGGTGATCGTGCGTTTGCGACCGGCCAAGGTGTTCGGGTCGTAGTTCGGGGCCGGGAATTCGACGAGCGTCGTGATGTGGTCTTGAACTTCGCGGTCGAGGCCGAACAGGTTGCGGTTCGCGGAGACGTGAACGCGGAGCGGGTGGACTTTGCCGCCGTCCGGAAGCGCGTTCGGGTCTTCGCCGCGGAGGGCCGCCGCGCGACGGTTCGAGGCCGCGAGGAAGATCGAAGCCGCGTCGAGTTGGTGGCTCCCGAGTTCGACCATCAGGCCGCCGCCGGTGCGCTTCCAAAGACGCCAACGAATCAGTTCTTCCGTGCTGGGGCGACGATATTCGCGACCGGCGCCGCCGACCGTCATATCTTGGTAACCGAGTTCTTCCGGCGAATGCAGGTCGACGAGGCCCTTATATTTCGCGCCTTCTTCGAGCATCAACGCGTCGTCGAGTTGCGCTTGCTTTTGCGCGACCTTTTTGCGCCAAGTTTCGATTTCGACGCCGCGAGCGTCGTTCATTTGCGCCGTCCAGTCGGCGAGTTCTTCGGCCAACTTGTTCGCTTGCGGGTCTTCCGGTTTGAACGCGGCCGGCATCGGCATTTGCCAACTGTCGGCGCCCGGCGAGTTCCCGCGGTGCCATTGAGCGCGGATGTAGTGAATATCGCCGAGGAGACCGCGTTCGATTTGGTCGGTCGCTTCGTGATACAGGATGTTGTAGTGGCGTTGGTGGCCGATCGCGAGGTGCTTGTGGAACTTCTTCGCGGCGCGCGCCATTTCTTTACACTCGATGATCGAGTGGCCCATCAGCTTTTCGCAGAGGACGTGCAGGCCGAGGCTCATCGCTTGAACCGACGCTTTCGCGTGCAGGTGGAGCGGCAAACCGATGATGACCGCCTCGACGCCGAGTTTCTTCGCGTCTTTGAGGAGTTCTTCGTACGGGCCGTAAACTTTAACGTGTTTGCGCGCTTCGTCTTCGGTTTTCCAACCGTATTTTTCCATCAAACCCGGACGAGCGGCGAAGGCGACGTCGCCGTAACGGTCGCCGTGGAAGGCGCGGTGTTGGTTGTACGGGCGAACGTCGGCGAACGCGACGATTTGCACGTATTCCGGATTGCAGGCGCCGAGGAGAACGCTCCCTTCGTCGCCGACGCCGAGGATCGCGACGCGCAACGGTCGCGGATGCGTCTTCGAATAACCGTAATAAAACGCCCCGACGCTAGCCGCCGGAACGGCGGCCGCGAGCGCGCCCGCTTTCAGAAAATTACGTCGCGAGCAACCGTTGGAAGCCGCCTCTTTCTTACCGAGCGTTACTTTCTTTTCACTCATCGTTTTATATTTCCTTAGTATACGTTGCCGAACGATCGTCGTTCTTACGCGCCGCCGTTCGGGTCGGTGTGTTCTCTATTTCGATTATCGGTCAGTTGCAGCTTTCAACTTGCAAAACTTCCGGAATCGGATCTTTTTCGATTCCGAAGTAACGATACAGGTTTTGACCGACGCAATTCCAAAGGAACCAGTCGAGGCCGCCCCAGCGTCCGGCGGGAAGCGAAGCCAAGACCAACAGAACGACGAGTTCGATCGTGTCCTTATTGAAAACCATCGAGTGCCCGACGACTTCCGGCGGATACGGATAAACGGTCGGCCACGGGAATTGCGAAAGGACGACGTTGATCATAAACAACGCGCCGCCGAGGCACGCCAAACGGGTGCAGAGGCCGAGCATCAAGCAAAGACCAATCGCCGACAGACCGAGCGTAACCGCCAAGTCGAGCGCGCCCATCGTCGTCGGAACGGCGAGTCCCTTCAAGCACGGAATCTTCGCGACGGCGGCCATAATCGCCGATTTGTTCGCGCCGTAAGCGATCGGGGACAATTCGCCCTTCGCTTTTTGTTCGGGGCTCAGAACGCACCAGAGCGCGAGTTGCATATTTTCGCCCATCGAGACCGGCGCGGCGGCGAATTTTTCGCCTTCGTTGCGGTATTTCAGTTGAGCGTCCCAATCGCGAATGCGTTGATATTCGGCGTCGTTCTTCGATTTCGCGAGCGCTTCTTCAAAGCGACGTTTGCTCGCGACGAAGCCGCGGAAATCTTCGCGATTTTCCAACGTGTATTCGCGGAGCGAAAGAACGTATTGATTGAAAATGTCGCGAGCGGCTTTGCGTTGGTTGCGCAACGTCAGAATTTCCGGATCGACCGCTTCGGGGTTGTCGATTTCCGGATTATCCAAGCCGTACTTCTTTTCGAACTTCATATAGTAGTCGTACCACTCCGTTTCGATAACGGGAAGCGTCCAACCGATGCGTTCTTGCTCGCTGTTTTCCCCGTTCTTCACGACGCGATAAACTTCCGCCATTTGAATACGCTCTTCGCCGCCGAGGTCGGGAAGAAACATATAATACAGTTCTTTCGTCGGGCCCTTGGCCATGCCAAGGAAACCTTTCGCCGAAAAACCGTTCGACTTATCCATTTTCCATAGACCTTCGTAAAGAAAATGGCAGCCGACGCCGACGCGCAGCAACACGATCAAAGCGACCACAACCGCCGCGTAGCGGCAACAAGACTTTGTCTTACCCAAGAGACGCCTCCTCTCGACCGTTTTGGGCGCCGCGCGGAGCGTTCGCCGTTATTGTCGGTCCGTTTTTATTGTTAGTTATATCTGTTTCGCTCGTTTTAATAAAATCCGTATCGAAGCGACGGCGTTCGGTTGAAACCGCGGGAAATTTTATCGACCGTCTCGAATCGTCGTTCGAGACCTCCCGACCGACAAAAGTTCCCTCTCTTCTCCATTTCAACAGCCTTCGATATTTTAGCGCTATTGTCGAAAAAAATAAACCGGGATTTTTCTTTTTTAATGTAAAATTCCGCCGTTCTTTTCCAACTTAACGCAAAAAGTTCGTCTAATTGTTATAATTTGCACAATCGGAGTTTTTTGTAAAGAGGGGGCGACGCAAAAAACACGCGTTTTTCTCACAATTTTTTCACTTTTTTGCCCATTTTGCCTATTTTCCACTAAAGTTCGCGCTCGCCGTTTCGCTTCGAAAATTCGCGCGGCGAAAAAAGGTCGCGTCGGCCCGCCTTGAAAAACGTCGAGTTTCGTCTATAATTGAGTTCTAAGACCGCGACGCGTCAAAACGGCGCTTTTAGAAGCGATCGCGACGAGCGATTCGACGCGGTTTTACGTTGTTCGCGTATATTAATATTATCGAGCGTGCGAGAGCCGAGCGCCGCGCCGGTTCGCGACAAACGCCCCTCGCCCTTTAGCTCCTTTTTTTGACGGAAACGAATCCCGATGTTGAGAACCGACGAAATCCTCTCCACTATCCGTATGTTGCACGCGGAACACCTCGACGTCCGCGCCGTTACCTTGGCGCTAAACCTCAACGACTGCGCCGGGCCGAACGTCGACCTGATGTGCCAAAAGGTTTATCATAAGATCGTTTCCCGCGCGAAAAACCTCGTCGACGTTTGCGACGAAATCGGCGCGAAATACGGCATTCCGATCACGAATAAACGCCTCGCGATCTCCCCGGCCGCGATTCTCCTCGCCGGACACGGCAAACCGGCCGCGCTGAAACTCGCGAAAGCGCTCGACGACGCCGCCGAACACTGCCGCGTCGACTTCGTCGGCGGCTTCTCGGCCCTCGTTCACAAAGGGATTTCCGACGGCGCGCAAACGGTCATCGATTCGCTGCCGGAGGTTTTGAACTCGACGAAGCGCGTTTGCTCCTCGATCAACGCCGCGTCCCGTAAAGCCGGCGTCAATATGGACGCGCTGCACCGCCTTGGACACGTCATTTTAGACATTGCGCACGCCGACGCCGCCAACGTCGGATTCGCCGCCGCGAAGCTCGTCGTTTTCGCGAACGTTCCGGAAGACAACCCGTTTATGGCCGGCGCGTATATGGGCGTCGGCGAACCGGAAGCGACGATCAACATCGGCGTTTCCGGCCCGGGCGTCGTCGACTGCGCGCGCCGTCGCCGCATCGCCGCCGCGAAGGAAAGCGGTCAACGCTTGACCCTCTCCGACCTGTCGGAAGAAATCAAGACCGCCTCCTTCCGCGTTACCCGCGTCGGCGAGCTGATCGGGCGCGAAGTCGCGGAACGCTTG
>JAFSFF010000452.1 GCA_017435375.1 Thermoguttaceae bacterium | reverse complement strand
TGCGTCGACGAGCGTTTTTTTATTGGGCGAATGAAGATTGAAACGGGAATCAATGGCCGCCGCACTCGCACCCGCCGTCGTGCGAATGCCCGTGACCGCCGCACCCGCACCCGCCGTCGTGCGAGTGTCCGTGGCCGCCGCACCCGCACCCGCCGCCGTGCGAATGGTCGTGCGAATGTCCGCCGCAAGTCGGGCCGGTCGCGCCGATTTCTTCGCCCGCCAACAACGCGGCGACCGCGGCGTCGGCGTCGCCCGAGACTCCGGCGTAAAACTTGATTCCGGCGGCGTTTAACTTCGCGAGCGCGCCCCCGCCGATTCCGCCGCAGATCAACGCGTCGACGTTTTCTTTAGCGAGAAGATTCGCCAAGGCGCAGTGCGCGTAACCGTCCGCCGCAAGCGTTTGAGTCGAAACGATTTGCGAACCGTCCGTTTCGTAAATTTTGAACGTTTGCGTTTGGCCGAAGTGGCCGAAAATTTGCCCGTTATCGAAAGGAACCGCGATTTTCATCGAAAAACCTCCTTGGTTGGTTTGGGTTGCGAAGAAAGATCATTATCTTAAGTATAGCCGTTTTAGGGCGCGCGTCAACGGTCGACGGCGAAATTTTTTTTGAAGCGTCGTAATTGCGACAAAGTGAAGTAAAATAAAAAGACCGCTCCGCCGGCTTAGTAAATTAAGTAGACGGAGCGGTTTAGCGTTTAAGAACGGTGTTAAAACGACGCGACGTCATTCAAGTTCGGGGCCGTCGATCCGTTCGCCGCGACGCTGCCGCTCTTGGTCTTCGACGTTGAACGTGCCGTAGAAAAGCGCGTTGACGTCTTGCCAAGTATTGAGGCGTTCCCAATCGTCGGCGTCGAGTTTGACGTCGTAATGCCCGTCGTTTAAGAGTTTAGTTAGCCGACTCGGGCGCGAGCCGAAGCGGTCGGGCTCAGTCAGCGGTTCGAAGTTGCCGTCCGGATTCCCCCAAGCGGAAAACGGAACCAATTTCGCTAACGCGTTGTAGGACTTCGTGTAAGCGCCTTCCGGCGCGGAGGTTAAGTCGACGCCGCCCTCCGCTTTTTCGGCGTTGTGGCAAGAGACGCATTTCTTGTCGAGGACAGGTTGCACTAAGATCGGGAACGAGAACGGTTTAGAACCGTCCGGGCCGGGTTCGATTTGCGTCGGTTTCTTGGTCGACGCGATCGTTTTCGCGCTCGGAACGGCCGCCGTTCGGTCTTCGTGGCAACCGACGCAGCCCGCGGACTCTCCCGGTTGGAGGTAAACGAGAGAGCGCATCCCCTGAACCATTCGCCCGTTTTCGTCTAACGCTTGGAATAGCAACGGTTTGCAAGCGGGAACTTCGAAGTGCGCGGAGCCGTCTTCTTCGACCGGAACCGTTCCTAAAACCTGTTTGCCGGGGGACGCGTTCGCGGCGCCGACGGTCGGCTGGTTCGCGTTCGGCGTCGTTTTCGGCAAGACTTGAACGATTCGCAGCGATTTAATTTTCGCCGGCAACTTCGTCGGCCAACTTTCGTAAACGTTTTGCAGAAAGAAGGTTCCGGTTGACGACTCGGCGTCGCGAGCGGTTTCGTCGAGCGTCGACGCGGAGACCGGCGGAACCGGGCGCGGGCGAATCGGGAGCGCCCAAACGCTCGAAATATTCGGGTCGCGGTAAACGAGTTCGCGGTTCCCGAACGCGTCGCAAAAGTAGACGCCGTATTGGTTTGGGATGTTCGGGCCCGCTTCGCCGATCAGCTTGTCGTAACTGTACGACGCGACGAAGTATTTCTCCGACAGCGGAAGCGGCGACTTGAACGTGTGAACCGGCCAACGGCGTTCCTCGACCGTTTGCTCGGCGCGCTCCGCTTCCCGCGTCGCTTGCCAAAAACCGGTCGGAACGTAATCGAAGTCGCTTAAATGCGGGAGTTGCGGAACGGACGGAAGCGGCGCTTCGCCCTCGGGGAAACGGACTTCCGGCGTGAGACGTTCGAGCGGTTCCGAGCCGTCGACGCCGCGGCTAACGTCGATCGTAACAACGGTTCCGGCGCTCATACCGTGGTGCGGGCCGGCGATCGCGAGCGTTTTCGACGAACCGGGGATCGCTTTTGACTCCCAAAGGCCGCAGGGGTTGAACGTGTTGTTGCCGTAATGGATGCGGACGTCGGTTCCGTCTTGCCGCGCCGACCAAAGATTTTGGTAGTACACGGCGTCGCGGTCGACGTAATCCCAACGCGTGTAAACGACGCGACCGTCGGACATTAGCGTCGGATTCCATTCGTTCGTTTCGTGGAAAGAAATCGGGCGCGCGTCGGAGCCGTCCCCTTTGGAGCGCGTCAACGTGTAAACGTAACAGGGCCCGGCGCCGCAACGGTGGAAGCCGCCGCGTCGCGTCGAACAGAAAATCAGGTCGCCGTCCGGAAGAAGGAGGGGCGAAAAGTCGTCGTAAGGGCCGTCGGTCAAACGGGTTGCGTCGACGTTGTCGCCCGCGAGGATTTTGTCGAGCGACGTCTTGTAAAGATGGAAGCGACGCTCCATTGTTTCCGGGTCGCGCCAAGTTTTTGGCGTCGACGGCGTTTCGCAGTAAGCGAAGTAAAGCGTTTTGCCGTCGAAAGATAGTTCCGGCGTCATATATGAGCCGAGAGGCAGGTTGCGCGGCGTAATATCGCGAGTTTTCATCGAGCGACCGGGGGCGTCGAGGACGAAGAGGCCGCCGCCGGGGCGCGCGCAGTAGCCGTAAACTTGCGTAAGTTGGTGCGACATAACGCCCGGCGCGTGTTTGACGAAAAGTAGCGATCCGAATTGGAAAAGGGGCGACTCGACCAAAATTTGACGTTTTAGCGTTCGAACTTCGAACCAAAGCGACCCGGCGTCGCGGTTAAGTTGAGCGGCGGTCGCGGCGTCGGAGCTATGCGCGGTTTGTTCGGCGTTTTTGATTTTGAGCGCGTTGAAACGTTTTTCAAATTCGGCCCAAGCGGCGTTCCAGCCGTCGAGGCGCGGCGCGAACGCGTCGATTTTTTCGCCGATTTTCGGGTCGTAAGCGCCTAAATTCTCGAATGTTCCGTCGTCGATGGAAGCGGTTAAGTCGTCGAGAAGCGCGCGCCCTTGCGGAAGTTGTTTTTCGAGCGCTTGGAGGAACGTTCGCGGTTCACGCTCCGTTCCGATTCCGTCTTGAAGGCGCCAATCCCAAGTAATAGCGGCGTTTGCGAGCGTCGGGCGGAAGTCGGGCGACGTTTGAATCGGCTCGAGCGACTGCGGTTTGCGCGTCGGTTCGAGGGAAAGAGGCGCTTCGACCGGGCGCGTCGTCGTTTGAAAATCGGAAATTTCGACGGCGCAAGTCCTTTTTGATTCGGTGTTAGCGTTGGGATTGTTTGACGTCGACTCGGCGTCGAATTTCGGCGAGTAAATCGTCAAAACGAGCGGTTCGTCGGACGTTGAGAAGTCGGCGCTTATCGACGACGGGCGCGGAATTGCGAAAGCGTTAAGCGCGGTTTGCGAACCGCGCGACCAACCGACCGACGCCGGAATCGTTCCAAGTTGTTTAACGAAGCATTTTGCGGAGGCAAGTTCGCGCGGCGCCGCGACCGGAACCGTCAAACGAACGACCGATTCGGAGTTTAAGTCGGCGACGAGGCGGTAATTCGGCGCTTGCTCGACGCCGCCCTTGGGGAAGCCGAGCAAAAGGACTTGCGAACCGTCGGGTCCCGCGTTGTAAAACCAAGAACCGGCGACGGTTCCGAAGGACGGTTGGCGGACGACGCCGTCGATTTCGACGACGACTTTCGGGGGCGTTTCGGCGGTCGGCGACTCGGCGCGAACGCTTGGCGAAGGCGCGGGGGCGACCAAGAGCGCGAAGGCTCCGAGAAGCGCAACGAACGGATTTTTAAGAGTCATATTGGAACCTAATTGTTGAAAATAAAGGGGAAAGATTAAATAAAGCGCGTCCGGCGACGAGCGTCGAAACGCGTTCTTTGAAAATTTGAAAACGGAGTCGAAAACATTTCTTTTCAAAAAATGTTGGTTTTTCGGTAAGGGACGAAGCGGCAAGGTTTGCGTCGAACGCCTGCGTTGATCCGTTACTTGGCGTCGTTGGACGGCGTTTCCGCTTTTTCGAGCGCGTCGAAAACGAAGTCGGCGGCGGCGCGAACGTCGTCGTAACTCGTCGAATGTCCGCCCTCCGGACGGTAAAGGAGGAGGACGTCGCCGCCGATCTTTTGAAGCGTTTCGGCGAGGCGTTTCGCTGAATCCGGCGGGACAATTTCGTCGCGACCGCCCAATGTAAACGCCGACGGTTTATCGATTAAGCGTTCCGGGAAATACTCCGCGCTTCGGTTTTTATATTCGAGCGGAACTTCCGCTTTCGAGCCGCCGAACGACGTCGAAATCGCGTCTTGGAAGTTCTCGTATTCGAGGTGATTCGCCGTTCCGTTGATTGAAATAACGCCGTCGATTAGGTTGGGGCGGCGAACCGCAAAGGTCAGCGCCGAGGAGCCGCCCATCGACGCGCCGGAAATAACGACGCTTTTTATATTGCGTTTATCTTGTTGCTCCTCAATAATTTGCGCGACGTCTTGTTCCGCCGACGGGCCCATCCAGGACGTTCTGTCGCGGTAATCGGGAGAAACGACGATCGTCCCGCGCTTCGCCGCGACGTCGAGTAACGCGTTGAATTCGGCGTATTTGCCGAGGAAAATTTGCGCGCCGTCGGAGCCGTGGCCGTGCAGCGCGATCAAGAGCGTCGTCGGGCGGTTCGGGTCGAAATTTTCCGGAAGTCGCTCGAAATAACGCTGCGACGTTCCGTCGAACGCGACGAACTCGACGCGGGCCGCGGCGCCTTCCGGGACTTCGTCGGCGAAAACAGACGGCGTCGCGGCGTTTGTGAACGCGGAAAATGGAGAAAACGGGGAAAACAGGGGGAACGCGAGGGCGGTCGACAGGAGCGTCGGCGCGGCAAGCGAATGGAGAAAAGCGGAAACGGAACGCATCGGGAACCTCCTGCGTTGAACGGAAAGCGAACGGACGCAACGCGTTAGCGAAAACGCGTTGGCGGCGCGGCGCTCGAAAACGCCGACTTTTATTATTTTAACGCAAACGAGCGACGATTGCAAGAAAATTTCGGCGCGTTCGCGAAAAAGACCAAAAATGAGAGCCGGCTAATTTTCGGGAAAATCCGACGTTCTTTGCGAATCGGCAAAAGTAAGCGGGGGCTAATTTTGCGAGCGTCGGGGCGCTTTCGGCGATTTTTCGCGACTTTTCGGCGGATGCGCTTTATTTTTCGGCGGCGAACGGGTATAATAGACGAAAATGAAGCGCGTCGAGGAGCGGCGCGTCGCGACGGTCGCGGCGGCGTCGGCTTTCGAATGGGCGCGATTTGCAAGAGGAACGTTAAAATGAAACGATTATTCGGAAAAAACGCGGCGTTTGCGTTTGCGTTTTGGGCGGCGGCGTCGCTGACCGCGACGAACGTCGGCGCAACGGAAACGTCGACGTTGCAACCGTTTGGAACAACGGTCGAGACGACGGCAAATCCGGTCGGCGTCGGAACGGCGAAACCGCGGTTGAGTTGGAAGTCGAAGGACGTTAGCGGCGGCGACGGTTTCGCGTTGACGCAAACGGCGTATCGGATTTTGGTCGCGTCGACGCCGGAAAAACTTGCGGCGGACGAAGGCGACGTTTGGGACAGCGGCAAAGTCGCGTCCGATTCTTCCGTTTTTGTCGAATATGACGGCGCGCCGCTGCGGTCGCTGCAACGTTATTATTGGAAGGTTCGCGTTTGGGACGGCGCCGACGTCGCGAGCGCTTGGAGCGAACCGGCGACTTGGTTGCAAGGCGTCGTCGACCCGGCGGATTGGCGCGGCGAGTGGATCGGGCAGCCGGAAACGGTTCGCCCGGACGTCGACTTGACCGGCGCCGCTTGGATCGCGTCGGAGAAGGAAACCGAGACTCCGCAAGGGTTTGCGCCGGAATATTTCCGCCGCGAGTTTGAAATCGACCGCCCGGCGAGCGATTTCGAGTCGCAAAACCTCGTCGGAACGCTTTATTTCGCCGCCGATCAAAAATGCGAACTGTACGTAAACGGCGCGAAAGTAGGCTTTACGATCGGGATGGCGTTCAACCCGGATCAACTTCGCTCGGTCGACGTCTCGTCGTATTTGCGTCCCGGAAAGAACGTCGTCGCGGTCGCCGTTCCGAACGATTCGAAGAACGATACCGGAACGAAATTCGGAAACGGGACGGCGCGCCCGACGGCGTTGATCGCGAAACTCGAAGTAAAGACGCTCGGTAAGTCGAACGCTCCGAAGAATTTAGCGACGCCGAACCGTTTTGGCGTTCCGGCGGAAACCGTCGTCGCGTTTGCGACCGGAACCGACTGGAGCGCGTCGCTCGAACCGACGAAAGGCTGGAACGGACTCGAATTTGACGCCGCGTCGTCCGACGCTTGGAGCGCCGCGAAAGTTCGCTACGCCGACGCCGACGCCGGGCCTTGGGGGAAACTCCGCCGTCGAACCGAAACGGTTTCGCCGTTCTTCCAAAAGTCGTTCGACGTCGCGAAGAAGGTGAAGTCGGCGACGCTGGCCGTCTGCGCGCCCGGCACGTTCGAGGCTTACCTCGACGGCGAAAAAATTAGCGACGCGGTTCTTCTTCCGGCGTTCACAAGATACGACCGCCGCTGCCTTTACAACGTGTTCGACGTTACCGATCGCTTCCAAAACGGCGGAGAAAACGCGTCGAAAACGACGCGCGAACTCGGCTTCCTGCTCGGGCACGGCTGGTACGACGTCCGCTCGATCGTTACTTGGAACTTCGACGCGGCGCCTTGGCGGGACTTCCCGCGCGTCCGAGCGCAACTCGAACTCGTTTTCGACGACGGGACGTCGCAAACCGTCGCGACCGACTCGAGCTGGACTTACTCGACGAGCCCGGTTCTCTTCGACTGCATTCGTCAAGGCGAAATTGTCGACGGGCGTTGGAAGCGCGAAATCTTGGGGAACGCCGTCGTCGTCCCGGCGCCGATCGCGAACGAACGGCTTGCCGCGCAGGACGTCGCGCCCTCGCGGATAACGGAAACCTTTGCGGCGAAAAGCGTTAAGGAAGTCGCGCCGGGCGTTTGGGTCGTCGACGCGGGGCGCGACGTCGCCGGTTGGGCGCGAATTTCGCTGAACGGGCAAGAGGCGGGGGACGTCGTTCGTTTCCGTTATTCGGAGCGCGTCGACGACAAGGGCGCGATCGAGCGTTCGTACATCGACCTGCACTTTATGGAGGGAACGCCCGCCAACCTGACCGGGTATAAGGGCGAGTTCCAAACCGACTTCTATTTCTGCAACGGCGTCGACGGCGAAACGTTCGAGCCGCGCTTTACTTACAACGGCTTCCAATTTATCGAAGTCGTCGGATTGCGTCAAGCGCCGAAACCGGAAGACTTTACGATCTGCGTCGTCAACACCGACTTCGCGTCGGCGGGGACGTTCGAATCGTCGAGCGCGCTTCTGAACGAAATTCAAAAGTGGACGCTCAACTCGTATCGCGGCAATTACGTCGCCGGTTACCCGACCGACTGCCCGCATCGCGAAAAGAACGGTTGGACGGGCGACGCGCAACTCGCCGCCGAATTGGCGATGTATAACTGGGAAAATACCGTTGGTTACGAGAAATGGATCGCCGACCTCTGCGACGAACAAAAGGCCGACGGGAACCTGCCCGGCATCGTGCCGACCGGCGATTGGGGCTATCCTTGGGGGAACGGCCCGGCGTGGGACTCCGCGCTCATTATGATTCCGTGGTATCTGTACGTTTATCGCGGCGACGTGCGCGTTCTCGAAAATTCGTTCGAGTCGATGAAGAAATACGTCGACTATATGACGTCGCGCGAGCTGGCGAACGGAATCGTTTCGCACGGCCTTAGCGACTGGTGCCCGGTGAAAACGACGACGCCGGCGGACGTTACGTCGACCGGTTATTATTACCTCGACGCGAAAATCGTCGCGCAAACGGCGAAGGTTCTCGGAAAAGACGCCGATTTCGAAAAGTACTCCGCGTTGGCCGAGAAGATTCGCAAGTCTTATAACGCCGCGATTTACAAGGGCGACGGCGCGTACTCGGTCGAGAGTATTACCGCGCAGTCGTGCCCGATTCACCAAGGGCTGGCGGGCGGACTTCCCGAAGCGGAGCAAGCGGCGGTTTTCGCGAAGTTGCTAAGCGCTGTCGATAAAGCGGATACGAGCTTCGACGTTGGGATTTTGGGCGCGAAATACGTGTTGCGAACGCTCAGCGAAGGCGGGCGGCACGACGTCGCGTTGGCGATGGCGCTGAACGAGGATATGCCGTCTTACGGGTACTGGATTCGCAACGGCGCCGGAATGCTTTGGGAGACTTGGAACGACTCGAAAGGAACGTCGCTGAATCACGTGATGTTTGGCGACGTGTCGGCGTGGTTCTTCCAATCGATTTGCGGGATTAAATTGGCCGGAGCGCCGGACGTCGTCGTCGCGAGCGTCGCGCCGGAAAGCGTTGGTTTCAAACGTTTTGTCGTCGAGCCGAAATGCGGGTTGAACGAAATCGCGGCGCCGGGACGCGAACCGCTGACGTGGGCGCGCGGCGTCGTAGAATCGCCTTACGGCGAGATTGTTTCCGAGTGGCGCTGGAACGACGCCCGAACGAAACTGACGTTGAACGTCGTCGTGCCGCCGAACGCAAGCGCTTGCGTCGTCGTTCCTTGCGACGCGAAAACGCAAGAATGCGCCGCGACGGTCGGAGGCGATTTCGCTCGCCGCGTCGACGCGGAACGTTCGGACGCCGCCGTTTTCGAAGTCGGTTCCGGCGTTTACACGTTTGAAACGACCGCGAAGTAAGCGATTGGTAAATAAACGGTTGCGCGCCGTCGGTTGTTTGGCGACGGCGTGAAGCGTTAAAAACGGCGACGCGTTGCGAAAACGCGTCGCCGTTTCGTTTGCTTGCCGTTAATTTGAACGACCGTTTGGGGCTCTTGCCGTTTTTATTAAGCGGGAAAATACAACCGATTGCCGTTTAACGAGTTGACGTTTAATCTTTAAACGGTGAAATTTCGAGCGACTTTGCCTTGACCGCGGCGCCGGCGTCGTTGATAAGGTGTAACGAGCGTTCCGACGCCGACGGGAGATCCGCCGTTAGCGTCCGTTTGTCGTCGACGCAAATGTCGATTAAATTAGACGTTAGAATACAATCGAAATGAAGAGCGCCGCTCGACATATCGACGCGCTCGATTTTGAAGCCGCCGAGGTAAACGGCGCGCTCCGAAAAGACGACGCGCAATTCTTTACCGTCGGCGTACTTGAAAACGACGTCGCGTAATGCGTCGATTTTCTTCGGGTCGTAGGCGAGCGAAAACTTGACGCGGCAACGGTTTGGAAGCGACGCCCAAACGCGTTCCGACTCGGCGATTTCGCTTTCCGAAACGACCGGCGCGTCCGTTTCCGGAATCATTTCCGGAACGAATTTTTCGCCGAGCGTCCCGTCGTCGAAGCGGATTAACTCGTGAAAGACCGCGCTTCCGCCGAACCCGCGCTCGCGACTCCAGCCGCAAACCAAGCGACGACCGTCTTTAAAGGCCGCCGTTTGCGGAACGTTAATTATCCCCGGCATTAAAATATTCGGCGCGTTCGGAACTTCCCAAGGCCCGGTCGGCGACTTCGACGTCTTGTAGTAACCGTTCAGGTGGTTCGCGACGACGTAATAATCGTCGCCCCAACGGAACCAGTCCGGACACTCCGGCTCGCCGTTCATATGCGTGTAAACCGGGTCGGTAAGCGTCCAATTTTCAAGGTCTTGCGACGTCGCGTGCGCCCAACAGCCTTTGCCGCGATACGTTGTCGTAATATACATATGGAACGTTCCGTCGGTCGGGTCTTGGAAGATTTGCGGGTCGCGCGTTCCCCAGGAATAGCCGTCCGGGAGGAGGAAAATTGGGTCGTAACCCTTTTTCTCAAAATGGATTCCGTCTTTGCTCGTCGCCAAGCAGAGGAGACCGTAAGTCTTGCGCTTTTCGCCGTTCGGCATTTCGTATTCGACCGCGCGGTTGGCGTAAAACGCGTAATAAACGCCTTTATGATAGTAAACGCAACCGGTGCAGATCGAGCCTTCGTTTTGGCGGTCGATCGGAACGACGAACGGGCGGTGCGTCCAATTTTTCAGATCGGTCGACGTCGCTTGAATCCATTGGTGCGCGCCGAGGCCGTTTTTCGCGCCGTGTCGCCCCTTGTCGAGGAGGTACATGAAGTGAAAGACGCCGTCGACGTAAAACGGCATACAATCCCCGACGCCGTAAGCGTTTGGCGGCGTCCAATATTGGAGCGACGCGCCGTCGCCGAGGTCGGTTCGTTCGCGCGAGTCGATTTGGTCGGGCCCTCCGCTAAGCGTTGTAATTTCTTCGTTTGTTAGCGCTCGATTCCAAACGGCGATATGGTCGATTTCGCCGACGAAACCGGCGCGCGCTTTGCCGTCCGGTTCGATTTGGGCGCCGATCGCAAACGCGACGTCGTTCGGGCGGAGGGCGCCGAGAACGAAGTCTTCGTCGTAACAGCGACCGTCGACGAAGAGTTCGACTTTCGCTTCGTCGACGCGGCAAACAACGTCGCGCCAAGCGGTTAGCGCGACTTTCGGGTCGCGCGTTTCGGAAC
>JAFSFF010000451.1 GCA_017435375.1 Thermoguttaceae bacterium | reverse complement strand
ATCTTAACGCATTATCTCTGCGCGGCGCTCAAAGACTCGGAGCGCGATCTGTTGAAAATCTGTCAAAAGTCGACGGCGTCGATCGACGGCGGTTACACGATCGTCTTCTTAAACGCGCTTGGCGAAATGTTCGTCGCCCGCGACCCGCACGGTCTGAAACCGCTTTGTTACGCGTTTGACGGCAAGCTCTTCGCCGCCGCCAGCGAAAGCGTCGCGCTCTTCAATCTCGGTTTTTCGCCGGAGCAAATCAAAGACGTGCCGCCGGGATACGTCGCGATCGTTACGCAAAACGGTTTCGAACTGAAAGAGTTCGCGCCGTCGCCGCGCACCGCGCACTGCTTCTTCGAATGGATCTACTGCGCGAATGCCGCGAGCGTTATCGACGGCAAGAGCGTTTACCTCGCTCGCAAACGACTCGGCGAAGAGTTGGCGCGCCGCGAAACGGTCGAACTCGACGAAAACAGCATTGTCGTGCCGGTGCCGGAAACGAGCAAAGCCGCCGCCGACGGGATGGCGTACGCGCTTGGAATTCCGTGTCTCGAAGGCCTGATGCGCAACCGCTACACCGGACGCACGTTCATCGAAGGGGGCGAAACGCGCCGTCGCAAAGCCGAAACGAAATACACGCCGCTTCCGCAAATTCTCGAAGGCAAACGCGTTTTCCTCGTCGACGACTCCATCGTTCGTTCGACGACGATGCGCGTCCTGATCGAGCGCATTTACGAAGTTGGGCGAGCGAAGGAAATTCACGTTCGCGTCGCGTGCCCGCCGGTCGTCGCGCCCTGTTTTTACGGGATCGATATGTCGACGTATTCCGAACTCTTCGCGGTCAAATTCTTAGCCGAGCGGTACGGTTTCGCGCCGAACGGCGGCGACGACCCGACGTCGTTCTGGAAGGTAACGCCGGAGATTGAAGCGGAAATGGCCGCCGACATTGGGTGCGACTCGCTTCACTTCCTCCCGCCGAGCGCGAGTTCGCGAGCGATCGGGATTCCGTCGCTGAACCTTTGCGAAGCGTGCGCCAATCACGAGTACCCGACCGAGTGGGGGTGCAAGTTGATGGAACAAGCGCGCCAACGTTACCTCGAAAAGGTTGGCAAGTAACGACTTAACCAAGAAACGCGAACGTCCGGTCTCGACGTTCGCGTTTTGTTTTTTGCGTTTTTATCGTTGACGTTCGAACGTCGAACGGGCGCCGAAGCGCGGCGTTCTATTGAAACGGCGAACGGACGGGGCGTTTTTGCGTCCAAAAATCGAAAACCGAAAACCGAAAATCGAAAAGAGAAAAAATGGCGCCGAAAGTTTTTCGTAAGGATTTGCTGGAAGTCGAAGTTTGCGCCGACCGCCGCGAGTTGGGCGTTCGAGCAGGAACCGCCGCCGCGGAGGCGATTCGCGCCGCGATTCGGGAACGGGGCGAAGCGCGGGTGATTTTCGCCGCCGCGCCGTCGCAAAACGAGACGCTGGAAACGCTTGCGTCGGCGCCGGACGTCGACTGGAGCCGCGTCGTCGCGCTGCATATGGACGAGTACGTCGGCTTGCCCCGGGGCTCCGAAGCGCGATTTTCACACTACTTGAAGACGCATATTTTCGACGCGCTCCCGTTCAAGGCGGTTTATTTGCTCGACGAGCAAACCGACGACGCGGCGGACGTCGAAACGCTCCGAACGCGTTACGAGGCGCTTCTTGCGGACGGCCCGATCGACGTCGTGTGTATGGGAATCGGCGAAAACGGACATATTGCGTTCAACGACCCGCCGGTCGCGGACTTCGACGACCCTAAACGGGTGAAATTAGTCGAGTTGGACGACGCGTGCCGCCGCCAACAGGTGAACGACGGTTGCTTCCCGAACTTCGAGTCGACGCCGCGCGAGGCGCTGACGCTGACCGTTCCGGCCTTGACGACGGGACGTCGCTTAATCTGCGCGGTTCCGGGCCCGTTGAAGGCGCCGGCGGTTCGTAAGACGTTGATCGACGCGGTTTCGGAAGCGTGCCCGGCGACGATTCTGCGTCGAACGCCGAACGCGACGCTGTACGTCGACGCCGAGTCGTTTTCGCTCTGCGCCGACTTGGAATTTTGAGCGACGTCGCGTAAAGTGTTGGCGGCGAATCGTTTTTCCTCCGCGCCGACTTGGATTTTTTGAGCGACGTCGTATAAAGCATTGGCGTTAACGCGTTGTAAAAGAACCGTTAAAACGAAAAAGCGACGTTTAGGCGTCGCTTTTTTGCGTTTCTTGCGCGAAGAAGGCGACGCGTTGCAACGTTGGAGGCGGTCGACGGCGTTTCGCGTTAACGCGGTTCGAAGCGAAGCTCGTTTTGCGCGGCGTATTTTTCCGCGACGGAACCGACGACGCCGTAAAGCTTTAAGTCGGCGGCGCAACCTTCGAACGCGCCGGCCCCGATTCTTTGCAAGCCGACCGGAAGTTCGACCGACGTTAGCGATTCGCAGTCGCAAAACGCGTTTTCGCCGACGGTTAGCAAACTGTCGGGGATTGCGACGGACGTTAGCGATTCGCAGCCGCAAAACGCGTCGTCGCCGATACTTTGCAAGCCGTTCGGAAAGACGACGGACGTCAACGAAGAACAGCGCTCAAACGCGCTGTTGCCAACGGTTTGCAGTCCGTTCGGAAGCGCGACGGACGTTAGCGACTCGCAAGCAAAAAACGCGGAGTCGCCGATTCTTTTCAAGCCGTCGGGGAACGCGACCGACGTTAGCGACTCGGCGCCGCAAAACGCGCCGTTTTGAATCGTTTCAACGCCGTTCGGGACGACGTAAATCGCCTTATCGCCGTCTTTGCGAATTTTCTCGAAATAAGCGATCAGCGTTTTTCCGTCTTTCGAGAAGAGAACGCCGTCGACCAATTTAAAGCGTTGCGAGTCGGGCGAGACGTTTAATGTTGATAACGACGACGTAAACGTTCTGAAACCAAGACTTTGAAGACCGTCCGGAAGGTCGAGCGACCTCAACGACTCGCAGCGGCGAAACGCGCCGTCGCCGATGCTCCGCAAACTTGCGGGAAGTTCGACCGACGATAACGAGTCGCAACATGAAAACGCGTCGTCGCCGATATTTTGCAAATCGCGCGGGAGTTTGACCGACGTTAGCGATTTGCAACCGCAAAACGTTCCGTTGTCGACGGTTAGGACGCCTTCCGGAAGCTCGGCGGACGTTAGCGATTCGCAATCGTAAAACGCTTCGGCGCCGAGCGTTTGCAAACCGTCCGGCAATGCGACGGACGTTAGCGATTGGCAGAAGGCGAACGCTTTGCGACCGACGGTTTTTAATTCCCGGGGAAGCGCGACCGACGACAATAAGTCGCAGTGAAAAAACGCTTCGTCGGCGATCGTTTCAACGTCGTTTGGGACGACGTAACCGCTTTGGCCGCCGTCTTTGCGCATTTGCTTGAAATAAGCGATTAGCGTTTTTCCGTCTTTCGAGAAGAGAACGCCGTCGACCAACTTGAAGCGTTCGGAGGCGGGCGAAATCTTCAACTCCGTTAACGACCCGCAAGACTTGAACGCGCCGACGCCGAGGGTTTGCAATCCGTCCGGGAATTCGACCGACGACAACGAGTCGCAACTTGAAAACGCTTTGTCGCCAAGGGTTTGCAAACCGTTCGGGAGTTTGATCGACGACAGCGAGACGCAACCCCAAAACGCGTCGGCGCCGATTGTTTTCAATCCTTGGGGGAACGTGATCGACGACAAGGAGTCGCAACCCCAAAACGCGTCGTCGGCGATTGCTTCGACGCCGTCCGGAACGACGTAATCGCCGTTTTCGCGCATACTTGCGAAATAAGCGACGAGCGTTTTTCCGTCTTTCGAGAAAAGAACGCCGTCGACCAGTTTGAAACGCTCGGAATTGGGCGAAACCTTAAATTCCGTCAACGACCTGCAATCGCCAAACGCGTTTCTTGCAAGGGTTTGCAAACCGTCCGGGAGTTCGACCGACTTCAATTGCGAGCAGTTCAAGAACGCCGCTTCGCCGACCGACCGCAAGCCGTTCGGGAGTTTAAGCGACGTCAAACAAGACGCGTAAAACGCGTTCGAGTCGATACTTAGCAAACCGTTCGGGAGTTGAATCGACGTTAGCCAAGTTTCGGCGAACGCGCCTTCGCCGATTTTGACGACCGGGCGACCGTCGATTTGGTCGGGAACGACAATCTCGGTTGCGTTCCAGTTGAGGAATTTGGTAATCGCGACGCCGCCGATCGATTCGTCGACTTGCCATTCGAAGTCGGACGGCGGATTCGGCGTCGGTCGTTGGGCGAGAGCCTTGAAAATGTTGTTAAAGCGGAACATAGCGCGGCCTTTCCGAGTAAAGAGGAAGCGTCGCCGACTCGACGGTCGACGAGAAAACGACGGCGACGCGTTTATTATCGCCGACGCGGCGTCGTATTGCAAGCGTTCGACGCGATTTTTTCGAAATTTTCGCGCTTTTTTTGAAAAATTTGCGCCGACGGTCGCGCTTGAAGAGGGCTCGAGCGGACGGCGGCAAAGAAAAACCGCGCTTTCGGAATGAACGAAAGCGCGGTTTCGGCGATGCTAAACGTTGGAAGAAGGAACGGTTAGCGTCGGCGGATGTAAAAGGCGCGGCAAGCGTTTAACTAAACGCCGAACGTCGCGGTCAGTCGACGACGCGTTCTTTCACCGCTTTGATCATCGCCGGAATCACTTGGTTCAGGTCGCCGACGATCCCGTAGTGCGCGACCGAGAAAATCGGCGCGTCCGGGTCCGTGTTGATCGCGATAATCTTCGCCGAATCTTGCATCCCGGCGCGGTGCTGGATCGCGCCGCTAATCCCGCAAGCGACGTAAAGCGCCGGACGAACCGTCGTGCCGGTT
>JAFSFF010000450.1 GCA_017435375.1 Thermoguttaceae bacterium | reverse complement strand
TTTCAAACCGCTCGAACGCGGCTCCTCGACGGGCGCGGGCCCCGAAACGCCAAAATAACGACGCAACGAACGCTCCGCCGCGCCGTCTCGCGCGATCGCCTTCAAACGTTTGCTCGGCTTCGACGCGAAAAGTTTGCGCGCCCCCGCGTCGTTAAGGTACTGCGGCAATATGTCGCGAACCGCCTCCGGGCCGTTCAAAAACCAAGCGACCCAAGCCCAAGAATCGCAATACTTAACATTCGTCATCCCTTCGATTCCGGCGATTTTTTCCAGCGACTCCAACGACGAAAAATCGCCGCGACGCAACCGCTCCGCCGCTCGCTCGAACCAAACCGGATTCGTCGCGCGCTCTTCCGGCGACGCTTCGTAATATTCCGCGATTCCTTCGTCCAGCCAAATCGGAACGCTCCGTCCGAGCGCGGCGCCTAAAATCGCGTGCGCGCACTCGTGTCGCAAGTCCTTTTCAAAATCAGGATTAAGGTAAAGATAAACGCGACCGGGCGCTTCGTCGCGATCAAAGAGGTAATTTTTACGGTCGTACATCGCTCGACGGTACGGCGCGCCGCCGAAGTTTTGCCGATGAAACTCGCGCCAAGTCGCCTCGTCGCGGAAAATACGAACGACGACTTTCTCGCGAAACTCCGGCAAACGCAGCGTCGACCGCATTTCGGCGACCAACGCGTCGAGCCCCGCCAACTCGTCTTCGATCGTCGCCAAGTCGAAATCGGCTCGCGCGATAAACGGCCCTCGCCGCGCTTCCGTCGTCGCGTCCGCCGCAAAAGCGATCGTCGCAACGCTTAGCGTCAACGCGCTTAAAACGATCGCCGTCGCTCGTCGAATTAGTCGTTCCGTCATTCCCACGCGCT
Organism: Thermoguttaceae bacterium; assembly: GCA_017435375.1. GTDB lineage: Bacteria > Planctomycetota > Planctomycetia > Pirellulales > Thermoguttaceae > RUG369. The sequence continues at coordinate 11,694 of JAFSFF010000450.1, read as the reverse complement.
TTTCCTTTCCCTGTTTCGCGCTTCGCGCTCGTCTTTCCTGCGAGCGTAAAAATCGGCTTTTTTCTCGTCGCTCAACTCGAGCGCGACGGCGCGGCCGACTTCGTCCAAGTCGAACGAATTTTCGCCGAACGAGTACGTCCGGACGTCTTCGTCGGCCTTGCAGGCTTCGTCGACCGCTTCGAGAATTTTCGTTTGAATCTCGCGTCTCGTTTTGTCGTCTTTCGCCTGCGCCGCCATTCGCAAACCGCAACAAACGCGTAGCGCCCAAATTTTCGCGAAAAACGCGTCGTCCGATTCGATCTCTTCGTTGATCGCGCCCGGGAGCCCGGCGTCCAATTCGGCGGCGATCGCGCTCCAATCGACGCTTTCTTGTCGCGCCGACGCCGTATAAAACCGCGCTCTTGCGCGTCGCAAGCGAGCCCAACCGGCAAATTCGTTTATACTCGATATTTCGTCGCAAACGTCGAGACACAAATCCCAACGCCCGGCGCGCTCGTAAGCTCGCGCCGCTTTGTTCAACGCGCGCTCTTTTTGCTCCGCGTCGGCGGTCAATTCGGCGACGCGTCGATAATCGTTCCCCGCGAGTTCGGCGTGTTCCGGAGCGTCGTCGTCTTGCGCGATTTTAAGCAAAACGTCGCCGCGCAACGCCAACGCCGCGACGTCGTCGGCTCGCAAGTTCAGCGAGTCGTCTAAGTCGCCCCGCGCAAAAAACCTATGCCGCCGTTGCCACCGATAATACGCACGGGCGCGCCAATAGAGCGTTTCCGCTTCGATTTCCGCGCTCCAAACGTCGCCGCCGTTAATTACGTCGTCGTTTGTCTTGGGCAAACTTAACCCCAACTCTAAATTTTCGGTCAAAACGGCGACCGCGTCCTTGAAATGCTCGACGTCGCACTCGCGTTCGCCCCGCAATACGGCAATTTCGCCGTCGAGGAGTCTCAAACGCGGGTCGAACGGGTTCAAATTCGCCGCGTTTCTCACGCATTCCTTCGCTTTTTCGAATTCGTCCAGCTTTGCGTAAAGTTCGGCGGCGCGCTCCAACGCCTCGACGTTTTCCGCGTCCAACCGCAACAGCGCTTCGAAATCTTTCAACGCTTCTTCTAACGACTTGTCGTCTTTCGCCAAATTTTGGCGCAACTCGCCGCGAAACGCGAAAAATTCGATCCGCGTTTTATCGGTCGGCAACGCCTCCGGACGCACGTTCGTCGCCGCGGCCAACGCGCCGTTCAACTCTCCGACCGCGGCCAAGCGTCGCGCTCTGCCGAAATCGCGCCAATCGCTCAGCCCGAACGCGTAAAAGCAGACGGCGCCCAACGTCGCGAGCCCCGCGAACGCGACCGCGCAACGCGTCGCTCTTTTCCGACGACGGCGACCGTTTTTCGCTCGTCGTCGTTCTTCCGAACAATTACGCGTCTTACGCCAAGGTCGAGCGCGACCTAACGCCCGCTAAGCTCCGCGAATGCCGCGCCAAAGCGAAAGAAACGCTCGTCGATTTCCGCTTCCCCAAATTTACGGTTCGACGTTCGGTCGACTTGACCGCGACGCTGCAAAAAGCGGGCGTCGTCTCCGCGTTCGGTCTCGACGCCGATTTGACGCCGATCGCCGGCGACGCGAACTTGCGACTCGGCCAAGCGAAACAAGGCGCGTTCCTCGCCGTCGACGAAGCCGGAACGGTCGCCGCCGCCGCGACCGCCGTTACCGCCGCGCCGAAAACCGTTCCTCAAGCGAAATTTTACGCCGACCGCCCCTTCTTTTATATGATCCGTCATAACGCCTCCGGCGCCGTCCTTTTCGCCGGTCGTTTCGTCTCGCCGCAACAAGCGGAAACGGCGGAAACCGCCGAAGTCGCCGACGAACCGGATTCGGACGCAAAAGCGAAGCACGCTCCGCCCCAAGCGACGCCTGTTTCCGGATCGCTACGCTAACGTTCCGCCCGTTTACGCTCCGACGATCGCGACGCATTGTCGACGTCGAAACGTAAACGCGATTACGTTGAAAATTTTCGTTGAAAAAATTTCAAAAAATTTTCAAAACGATTGCGCGAACGCTCGCGTTTTGCCATTAACCTTATGTAAAGAGAAAAAAAAGAACTCAAAACAAACGAGTTCTTAACCGATTCAAAAAAGAACTTACGCTTATACTAATTCCCTGGAGAAACAAAAATGAAAAAGAATCTGTTCGCTTTCGCCGCCGCTTGCTTGATCGCCGCGTTTGGCGCCGCTTCCGTCCAAGCTCAAGAGCTCGATAAAAACGCGACTCCGGAAGAAATCGCCGCGTTCGAAGCCGAAAACTTCGTCGACTTCGACGAACTGAACGCCGACGGCGCCGCGAAAGCCGCCCAAAAACTTATCGCCGAAACCGAAGAAGGAGCCGAAGGTTCCGACGCGAAATGCTGGTTCTGGGGCTGGCGTTACTACTACTATCCGAGTTACTACTACTATACTTGGTACTGCCCGTGCTACTACGTCCCGTTCCGCATCGTTACCTACACCGTCCCGACGACGGTCGTAACGACCCCGGTTGTTACCGCTCAAACTACGACCACCACGACGACCGCCTCTACCGTCGCCATTGCGAAGTCGAGCGGTAAAACGGCTTGCGGCGCGGTCATTGACCAATCCATTCCGTCGAACTCCCCGCTCGCCAAGATGGGGCTTAAAGTCGGCGACGTCGTTACGCACGTCGACGGCGTCCAAGTGAAATCGCTTGTCGACCTTCGCCGCGTCAAAGCCGACTCCAAGCTGAAGTTCATCCCGGGCGACCAAATTTCCGTTTCGAAAAAGCAAATCAACCACGTTCCGAACGAAAATGCCGCGAAGGCCCTCGAAAACGGCGTGAAATCCCTTACCGCCTTGAATATCGGCGAAAAAACGATCGACGAAAACGAAACCGTTTCGCTCTACGAATACTACGAAGCCCTCGAAAAGAACAAGAGCGCTCGCTAATTCCCAATACTAACCGACTTAGCGCAATCCAACGAAGACGCTCGGCAAGAACTCGTCGAGCGTTTTTTTCGTTCGAACGTCGTTCGACTAAGCGTTTTCTCTCTACGATTTCCGTTCCCGGGCCGTTTCCTTCCTTTCTTTAGTTTTCCCGTTCCGCCTTGTCGTTTGGAATTATCCCAACGTTAAAGTATAATTTACCTCGCAAGCGGACGCCGCCGCGAACGCCGTTTCCCTCCTCGCGTTCCATCGCGACCGTCGCCGAAAACCGCGAAGGATTTTATTGACTCAAACGTCGCCCAAAACCGCAAAGAATTTTATTGAGATGAAAAAATAAGAAATGCCCGCTCAACCGCAAGTCGTTCCCGACGCCGTCGCCGACGTCTTCCCGCGTCCGCTCCAAACCGTCGCGCAATCGAAAGCGGCCGCTCGGAACCGGCGCCCCGCGCAACCGAAAGGGAACGGGTTCAGAGCGACGCTTTTTCCGCGTCTGTTCGAAACCGACCGCGCCATCTAAAGCGGACGGACTCGAAGCGGCGCTTTTCCCGACGATGAAACGCGCTTACTTTTTCGCCGCGTCGCCTTACCGCCGCCCAATTGACCCGATTTCACGCTCAATTAAATCTTGCGCGTCCCCGCACGACAGTCGCCCGCCCCCAAAATATTAAAACGGAGCCCAGCAAAATTAACGCGCCGCCAACGACGGCGAAAGTATTAAAGCGGCGTTAATCGAAATTACCGGCGCCCCGGCAAACGCGAACGCATTAATACTGCGTCAACTGAAATTACCGGCGCCTCCCAACAACGGCAACGCGTTAAAGCGGCGTCAACCGAAATTATCGACGCGCCTTCGACGCCGGCGAACGCGCTATCAAACCGCCCCATTAAAACGACGATAAACAAAATCGACGCGCCACGATGAAACGCGCTTCGCTCGCCTTGAACGCCGTCCGGATTGAAACGAGCGTCAAACGCATTTACCTCGCGCCTCGGCGTTCGACGCGCCCCCAACGCAATCCTCTTTCCGCTCAGCTAAAACCGCCCGGCGTTTTTCACTTTTCGCCGAGCGCCCGCGCCTACCTTTTCGTACGCGCCTTTCAAAGCGCCAAGCCCCCACTTGCCCCCTTCGACGATACGCAATGTTTTAACGTCGCCGCCAACGCTCGTTCCTTCGTCTTTACGCCGCTTCGCGACGCCTCTCGATTAAAAGACGCCGAGAGCGTTCCCATCGTCGCGACGGCGTTCCGCGCAAAGCTCCCGAACGCTCAAAATTCAGGAAAAGCGGTAAAGAAAAGTCTTGAAAAGTTGGCCGATTCACCTATAATGACTCTTGAAATTTTTTCGTTTAAAGATTGCGCGACGCGGCGTTTTTCGAAAATTACGTTAGGTTAAACGGCGTCTCGCTTCCCCCTTCCCTTAACGTTTGCGTCGTTTGACGCGTTTGCCGTCGCGAACAAATTGCGACGAAGCGCCCGGCTGCTGGCCCTTCTCGCTTAGTTAAGTCCGACGGAAACGCTGAAGTTGGCAAGGCGCCCGGCCCGCGTCGTCGCGAAAGCGTCCGGCTCGTCCCGCTTCAAACGCGCGTCTTGAAAAATAAGCGAAAGAAAAAATTGAGGAAAAACACTTTTTTACGATTCGACGGAGCGTCGTGTAAATGTTGACGAAAATTAAACTTATTCGCAACGTCGGTTGTTTTAACCAATTGACTTGCGACCAAGAATTTAAGCAAACGACGCTTATTTACGGCGAAAACGCGGCGGGCAAAACGACGTTGTCGAGCGTTTTGCGCTCCCTCGCTCGCGACGATTCCGACGAAATTTTAGCGCGACGCCGGAAAAGCGCGACGCCTCCGTCGACGCCGCTGGAAATTTGCCTCGAAACCGCCGCCGGAGAATTGCGTTTTCAAAACGGGCGTTGGGAGCGTTGTTCGTCGTTCGCGGCGCCGATCGTCGTTTTTAACGATTTCTACGTCGACGAAAACGTCTATTCGGGTCTTAGCGTCGAAAAAGAGCAACGCGACAACCTCTGTCAAATCGTTTTAGGCGCGGAGAGCGTCGAACGTATTCGACGGCTGGGCGATTTAAAACGGCGACGCGGCGAATTGCAGAGAGAACTCCCGAAATGGCAAAACGCCGAGCTGCAAAAATACGCCGGGCCGCTGACGGTCGATCAATTCGCCAAGTTGCTTCCGGTAGACGAAATCGACGAGAAAATCGCCGACGTCGACGCGGAAATCAAGCAAGCGGAGCAAGCCGAAACGATTGAAAACGCGACGGCGTTCGAGCCCGTTTCGCTTCCCATTTTCGATTCGGCGCAAGTTTCGGCGTTACTCGAACGGTCGTTAAGCGACGTCGATCAAACGGCGCTTGGACGGGCGCGCGCTCACTTCGCTTCGTTGGGCGGCGACGGCGAAAATTGGGCGGCGAAAGGACTGGCGCTCGCTCCGTCCGACGACGTTTGCCCGTTCTGCGGTCAAGAAATCCGCGACGGCCGCCTTCTAACCGTTTATCGGCAATACTTTAACGACGAGTACAAACGCTTTGTCGCGGAGTTGCGAAACGACCTTGACGCAACGCTCGCCGAGTTGCGCGACGCTTTGAACCGGTTAAACGCCTTAAAATCGAGTTTGCCGCCCAAACGCGATTATTGGCGACAATACGTCCCCAACTTGCCGGAATCGCCCGATTTCGCGCCGCTTCTCGACGCGGTCGCCGCGTTGAACGAGCGTTTTCAAGCGGTCGCGCAGACCAAAAAAAGTTCGCCGCTGGAACAGCTCGCGCTTCCCGACGAATTGACGGCGGCGCTCGCCCTTTATGCCGAATCTTGCGCTTCGTTTTTAAACTCGTATCAAGATTTTCTCGACGCAAACGCGACGATTCGGCGCATTAAGGAGCGCGTCGCCTGCGTAAGCAAGTCGGAACTGCTGAAACGAAAACAAACGTTAGAATTGACGAGAACGCGGTTTTACGACGCAAACGTCCAGTCAATCTACAAAAAAATAACCGAAATCCACTGGGAACTCGACGAACTTCGAAGGTCGATCGAGGAAGAAGAAGCCGAACTTAAGCGTTGCGAAGCGACAGTTTTTCGCGATTATCTCGACGCGACGAACCGCTATCTCGGCAAATTGGGCGCCGACTTCACCGTCGCCGACTTTCGTCAAAATAAACTCGGGTATTCCGGCTTAAGCGTCGAGTATCAATTGACGATAAACAACGTAAAAACGAAAAAACTGGCGAACGAATTCACGTACGTTTTAAGCGCGGGCGACCGCCGAACGTTGGCGTTGGCGTACTTTTTCGCGACGTTGGAAAACAATTCGAATTTGAAAAACGCGATCGTTGTTTTCGACGACCCGTTTACGAGCTTGGACGAACACCGTATGAGCGCGACGGCGGAGCATATCGCCGGACAGCAAAGCCAATGCCGCCAACTTATCGTCGCGTCGCATTCAAAGCGTTTTTTGAAAAAGGTTTGCGGCAAGCTGAAAGTCAAAGAACCTCTTTGCCTTAAACTTTCGCGCTTCGGTTCGGAAAACGCGTTGCAAGCCGAAAGTATGAAGGAGTGGACGAAGAACGACTACGACCGGCATTTTGCGACGTTGCGCGATTTTTACGAAAAGAACGAAGGCGTTCCCGCCGTCGTCGGCGCCGCGTTGCGTTCCGTTTTGGAGGGTTATGGTCGCGTCGCGTTCCAACCGTACTTTCCGTCGGGCGCAATGCTCGGCGGTTTTATCGAAAAGGAGCGCAAACGCCAAGCCGCCGGAACGTCGCAAATTCGCGTCGACTTAGACGAACTCGACGCGCTTCGAGACGCCTCGAACGAATTTAAACATTTTAACGACGCCTCCGCCGCCGACGTCAACGTCGGCGAACTCCGCGGCCTAGTGAAACGCGTTTTGACCTTTGTCGGCTATCGACCGAAAGAACCGCTGTAAGTCGTTTAAAAGCGCAACTTAAAACCATTCCAACAAAGCGTTTGCGCTCGCCGATCCGGTAAGCCTCGCCTCTAAGCTCGATTCGCGCCTTCTTATAAAAGACGCGAAAAGTCATATTGCGCGACGCCGTTTGGGCGTCGGTAAGAAAAACCGACGGTTCGAACGCGAGTCGCCTCCTTGGCAAAAATTTTGGTCAAAAGTCGTCGGCGGCCTTTCTCGCCCTTTCACGCAAGCGGTTGCAATAACGCAAGCGCGCCTCGCCGGTTCTAAGGTCAATCATTAATAAGCCGCGTCGATTTGCCGACAACGAATTCTAACCCGATCTGCGGGCGCGACGCTTTCACCAATTGTCTCCCCCAAGCGTCGGCTTTATCGTTGTCGACGTTGCGCGGCGGTAATCTTGCGATAGGCGAACGCAAGCGCCTCCGCGACGACGGCGGCGTCGCTCGGAGAATTGTCGCGGTCGAACGAGAGGCGAACGGACGACTTCGCGGCCTCCGGCGAAAACCCGAGCGCAAGCGCCGTTGGCGACGGCTCCGTTTTGCCGGACGAACACGCCGAACCGGTCGACGCGCAAACGCCTTTTAAGTCCAAAATCTGCACGAGCGCATCGCCGCGAACATCTTTAAACACAAGGTTTATCGTTCCCGGCAAACGACGCGCTTCGTCGCCTACAACGGTAAAAGCGCCTTGCGGAAGCGCCGTTTGCAACCGCTCGACAATTTCCGTCGTTATCCGCCGCGTTTTAACCGTCGTTTCGGCAAGGTTTGCGACATTTTCAGCAAGCGCGTAAGCCGTCGCGACCGCTCCGGCGACGTTCTCCGTTCCGGCTCGCAACCCGCGTTCCTGGCCGCCTCCTTCAAGGATCGGCAAAACGGCGACGCCTCGACGGCAGAAAAGAAATCCCATCCCCTTCGGACCGTTAAACTTATGCGCCGAAGCCGTTAGAAAATCGACGTTTAAATTTCGAACGTCGAGCGGAATATGCCCAACCGCTTGCGTCGCGTCCGTATGAAACGGAACGTCGAACGTTCGCAACAACGCGCCAATCTCCTCGATCGGTTGAATCGCGCCGATTTCGTTATTCGCAAACATTATCGTCGATAAATTTACGTTCCCCTTTCGAGCAGCGGCCAACGTTGTTTTTAACGCGTCGACCGAAACGATTCCGTCGCGGTCGACCGGCAAGTATTCGACGCCGACGTTCCGGCGCTTCAACGCTTCGCACATTTTCCGAACGGACGGATGTTCGATCGCCGACGCGACGACGCGACCTACGCCGACACGTCGCGTCTCCGCGTCCGTCTTACCGCCGCCTACGTTCGAGATAATCCAAGCGTTCGCTTCGGACGCGCCGGAAGTAAAGACGATTTCCTCCGGTTCCGCGCCGATCGATTCGGCAATCAAAGCGCGCGCCTCTTCAAGCGCCCGTTTCGCGGCGACGCCGAGCGAATGTCGGCTCGACGGATTCCCGAAAGAATCGCGCAAAAACGGAAACGCTTTCTCCAAGGCGGTTTGAGACAGTCGCGTCGTCGACGCGGCGTCGGCGTAAATCATCGTTCGCCTCCGTCAAAAAGAACGCAACCTTGCGACCGAAACTCTTGAATTTTTTCGAGTAAAAACTCGACGTCGACCTCTAAGTATTCGGCCAAACACTCCAAACAGTAAAAGGTCTGAGTTTCAGGATCGATTAATTTCTTATTCAATCCTAACTCGTTCTTTTTAACAAGTTCACGACCGCAAGCGTAACATTTTTTCCCACGCGCCATCGTCAAACCTCGCGAACGGTAAAGAGCGGCAAGTTTTTGCCGCCAAACTCTTTCGGATCGAGAATCCCCAGTTGAATTTTAACGAGATCGCGCATCGCGACCGCGCGTTGCAAGCAATGGACCTTGAAATCGTAACTCGATATTTCGCCGGCGCTTTGCACGTGCGGGAAAAGCAACTTTAAATAAGCGGTCGCAATACGCTTCACCGCTTCGACGTCTCGCGTGTCGGCGCGTTCCGGAACGACGACCAATTCGTCGACAATCGCTCGATAAGTTACGTCGTTACGCAATTCGTGCAAAATCGCCGTAAAGTATTCGGAGTTCATCGCCCACCCCGTAATTTTTAAATCGTCGTTCATCCGCGGAATATTCCAGCCTCGGATAAGTCCGTGAAAACGGTCGATCAACGCCGACTCGTGAAAAACGGTCGGCAAGGTTTCGAACATATTGCCGTATCCGTCGGTCTCCATCGCGTCCATCGGCACGTTTCCGCTTAGAACCAACCCGGCGTCCCCCCGCCCCGCGAAATCGCCGACGGTGAACGTCCCTTGTTCAAGGTAGCCTTTTAACGCGGCGCGCATTTCGTCGACGTCGCTAAAACGTATCGTTTGCACCTCGTCGAGTACGACAAAATCGTAACCGGCGACCAGCCCTTCCTTCCGTTTATTCTGGTCGTAAAACATTTTAGCGCGAGACATTACGCCGCCGCTCGAGAGCCACCCAAAACGCCCGACGCGACCGTACAGGTACGACTTTCCCGTTCCCTTGGGCGCCAATTCGATCAAGTTCAAACGCTTTTCGACGAAGGGCAAAAGCCGCGTCAACATCGTCAATTTTTGTTCTTTATCGGCGTACCCGTCGGCGTTGTAGTCGATCGCGCCGAGCAAAACGTCGATCCATTCGTTCAACTCGAATTCTCGCCGCGCGTCCTTGAAAAAATCGACGTCGATCGAATAGGGGCAAAAGCTCTTGAACGCGAGCAACTTAATTTTACCGTCGACTTTCGGCTTCGCGTCGACGTCGGGAAAACGATACCCGAGACGCAAGAGGCCCCACGTTTCGCGCCCGGCGTCGAGTTCGTCTTTAATCCCTTGCCAAACCGAAGGATCGATCAACGTATGCGCCGACGTCAAACTGTAATCGGGCAAGTTGAAAGCAATCTCGCCCTTTTTGATATTCACGTCGACCAAAATCTTCGCAAAAATTTTGACCGGTTCGCCCTCCGCGACTAATTGCGACTTTAAAACATTCCACTCGTCTTTGTTAGGCAACATCTCGCGCACAAAAGCGTTAATCGCCTCGACGTCGACGCCGGTTTCGTCGACGTCAAAATGTTCCAAAAGCCAGTCGCGCATAAACGACGGAAGACTTAAACTAGAAAACAAAGACGTTTTGCGCAAGTCCTTGTAAACAACCATTCCGTCGAATACGTTTCGTAATTTATCTATCATCGTCGCCTCGCGTCAAAAATCGTCGACGTTAAAATTTTTCTTAAATCCGCCTTGAACGACCTTAAGTTCGAAAGGCCCCCAAACGTTCGAGTCCGCCTCAAACCGCGTTCGATAAACGCCTTTTTTCTTGACGTCCGTTAAAACGACGGAAAAATGTTGCCCGTCTTCCGTTTGCGCCGGATATCGCCTAACCGCGCCCGTTGTTTCAACCGTAACGAACGCGGCGCCGTTAAGCGGTTGTTTGGCAAAGAACTCGACCGTCGGCGCGTTATTGAAAGCGCAACGAGCCTCCAAGGTTAGCAATTCGACCTCGACGCGAGGTTTGCTAAAATCGCAAAGCGTCAATTCGACGATCGGCACGAGCGTTTCCTCGAGCGTCGCGCCGCCGTGCGTCTCCGCCGAGGCCGCGCGGCTTCCCTTGAAACGTCCGTAATCGGCTAGCGCCAACCATCCGTTTTCTTCCGTAGCGTACGGAAAAATTTCTTCGTCGACGTTTTCCGAAATCAAGCGACATCGACCGTTATGTTTGCCGGGCGTCGACGCGTCGTATTTTTCAAACTCCGCTTTTTGAGCGCTCAAAACCGCTAAACGACTCGCCCCGTGATCGCTCGTTATTACAATCCGACGCAACGCTCCGGATTTCAACTTTTGCGCGGCGCGTTTGATCAAATCGCCGATAATCTCCAACTCGTCGGCCAAATAAAGAGGCAAATTGGTCGCCCCAATCTTCGAATCGTCGTCGGCGATTCCGGCGTGTTTGATCTCGTCAAGCCGTCTTTCCCAAATCTTTTCTCCCGACCAATCGTCGTAACATTTTCTATTTAGCTCCGTTATCGAAGGAATCGCCGAGCGCGCGACGCGTTGACAAACGCGCAAGTTTTCTTTACGCGCCGTCGCTTCAATAAAAGCTAAATACTCGACGCCAAGCGCGTCGCACCAATACAAACCGATTTCGTCTTCCGACTCGCCGTTAGCTTTGGCTTGCCGCAACACGCCGTCAAGCGCGGCGTCGCGCGTCGGAAGTCGATTGTACAAACGACTTTGCGCGATTTCCTCGACGCGCCGTTCGAACTCCGGTTCGACGTTTCCCGCCAACTTTTGCCGTTTATAATCGCGAAAGTAGTCGGTTAAGAAATCCGAATTGCTTCCCGCGTTTATGCAAACGTTTTCCGTATAAGCGATTAAGTCGGGACAAACGCGCTTTGTCGCTTCCTGATCCAAGCAACCTTGACAACGAATCGCTTCTCGCCGTTCCGCCGCCGTTAAATCGGTAAGTCGTTTAAGCCTGTTTTTTAACAACTTATCGCGTCGATTTTCCTCGACAAATTCGCGCGCCTCCGCTTCGGCAAACCCCAGCTTGCGCAACAAATCCTTTCGTTCGTCGTAAAGTCGCCAAAATTGCGAATCGGTCGGGTCGACGTCCAAAATCGCGCGAACAATATTCGTTCTTAACGCTTTGTAATCAAACGTTTTGTCGAGAACGCGTCGCAAATACGGTCGCTTTTTTTTATCGACGCTTACTTGAAGCGCAAGGAAATAAAGCCAACCTTCGCAACCGTTTAACGTTTGTTCAAAAGAACTCGTCGCGGCAAGGT
>JAFSFF010000449.1 GCA_017435375.1 Thermoguttaceae bacterium | reverse complement strand
GTTGACGCCGACGTAATATCGCTATTTATTTTTGTTTTTGTTAACGACCGTAATTTGGGGATTTGGGTTCCTTGTCGTCAAAAATTTGACGAATCGCGAAACGCCGGTTTACTTTATTTTGATCGGCCGCTTTGTTTTAGGATTCGCGACTTTGTGTCTTTGTCGCAAGTTGGCTAAATCGCCGAAGTTAACCGCGAGGGAAGCGGCGCGCGGCGCGATTTGCGGAACGGCGCTCTTTTGCGCGTTCGCGACGCAGACTTGGGGAACCACTCTAACGACGCCGGCTAAAAACGGAATGCTCACCGGGACTTACGTCCTTTTCGTCCCGTTATTTTTGACGGCGCTCGAACGCAAAATTCGCTTGCGACCGTTTGTAGACGCGGCGATATGCGCGGTCGGGCTCTTTGTGTTTTTCGAAGTTTATCGCGACACGACGTCGTTAAATTTAGGCGCGATTTTTTCGTTGATTTCCGGCGTCTTTTTTGCGATTCATTTCATCGCAACGGAACGACTTACGTCGCGTTTCGACCCGTTGAATTCGGCGGCGGCGCAGTTGGCGACGGTCGCGGTTTGGGCGACGCTTTTTTCGACGCTTTTCGAACGGGACAAAATCGATTTCGCTTCGATAGCGACGTCGCGAAGCATCGCGGAGTTCCTCTATCTCGGCGTTATTTCGACCGGATTCGCGTATTGGTCGCAAGTCCTTGCGCAGTCAAAACTTGACTCGACGACGATCGCGGTCGTCGCATGTTTGGAGTCGATTTTCGCGGTCGTTTTTTCGATCCTTTTCGGTTACGAAACGATTTCGTTCGGAATCGTCGTCGGCGCGGCGATCGTTTTAGTCGCGACGGCGCGTTCGGCGACGGCTCCGCTTTCAAACGAAGCGGGCGAGAAGGACGAAAACGCTGAAAAAAAGACGGCGTAACGCGTTGAGAAAAAGCCCGCGTTGTTGAAGTTGCGACGGCGCGGGCGAAACGCGGCCCTAAAACGACGCCGACGTTGAAGAAAACGGCGGCGTTTTGGGGGCGATTTAAAATAAATCGCTAATCGACCGGGGAAGCGTCGCGTTCCACCTTGACTTTTTTATCGCGAGAAGCGGCTTCGCGGAGCATATTGCGCGTGTTGTGGCAACGTAAGATGTGTTCGTACAAGCCGATCCAGCTTTTGTCTTTTTCCGGGTCGCGACGGTAACACGGGTCGGCGGCTTCCGGATCGCGTTCTTCGCCGATAAACCGCCCGCCGTCGGGGTTTCCGCCGAGGTTGCGCGGGTAGCCTTGGCGATCTTCGAGCGCCCATTGAAGCGAGTGCAGCCATTCGTGCAACATCGGTTCGCCGTCCGGCTCGTGCGACGCGGCGCCGGTTCCCCAGTTGAACGAAATATAAGTGGCGCCGCGAGTTACGGGCGACCATTCGCCGATCGCGCCGCCGAAAAGAAGGAGCGGAATCGCGTCGTTTTGAACGTCGGCGGGCGCGGTTCCTCCGGTTTTCACGAACGCCATAATCGTATCCGTCGAATTGACGGGGATTTCCGGCAACAGCGGAAGGATTCCGACCGGGCCGGCCCAGTAACGCCCGTCGACGGCGGCCATTTCCGTCGCGGTCTTTTCGACGACTTCGAGCGTCCATTCGATTCGGAGCCAACCGTCCGAAAATTTTTCGACGAATTGCGCGAAACCGGCCATTCCGCGACGAATGCGCTCGATTTCTTTGTCGTCGTAAACGTATCGAGCGCGGCGCTTTACGTCGCCTTCTTGCCAAGAAAAGTCGAGCGAGCGAACGACGAAGCCGCGAACTTTCCAAACGCCCGCTTTCGCCGGATCGCGGTTCGGCGCTACTTTTTGACGCAATACGTCGAATTTATTGCGCAGGAGAAGGCGCGTCGCGTCGTCGGTCGGCGACGTCTCGTAAATCGTTTCGGCAAGTCGGAGCGCGTCGTCCCAAAGTTCCGCTTTTTCAAGACGTTCGACTTCGACGAGGCGTTCCTCTTGCGTTGGCGACACGGCATCGTCGGCAAAGGAAAGAGGGGCGCAACCGACAAACGCGACGGCGGCGAAGACGAAAGCGCGTTCGAAATTTCGGAACGAACGCTTCGGCGGCAAAAGACGAGCGAACAAGGCGTAAACTCCTTAAAAATAAAGGGAAACGTTGAAATAATTCCGGCGACGCCGCGTCGAGTAAGGGACGGCGCTAACGTTAAGCGGCGTCGGACTTTGCGTCGTTTGGCGTTAAACAAAAGCGGAGGATAGGGCGGCCCGTTCCGACGTTGGAAGCGACCGTTTCGAAAGAAACGGCGTCCGAGTCGGAGGGCGGCGCGGGAGACGGAACGCTTTCGTCGGGCGTTTCGAGCGTCGTCGGCTCGACGGTTTGCGGCGATTCAACGAGTTCCGGTTCGCTTGGAACTTTCGGCGTTTCAACGACTTGCGTTTCGGCGTTTTGCGACTCTCGCTCCGCTTGTTCGCGTTCGGCGAGGCGTTCTTCTCGAAGGGCGCGCAGATCGCTTTGAATCGCCGCTTTTTCGAGGCCGATTTCGTATCGCCAATAATCGGCGCTTTCAAGTTTTTCCAACGCCGCGAGGGCGCGTCGCGCTTCGGAAAAACGTTTCACGTGTCGATAAAGCGTCGCAAGGAGCAATAACGCTTCCGCGTCGCTTGGATTTTTTTTGAGAACGGATTTCAAAGCGCATTCGGCTTCGAACCATTCGCCGCGGAGATAGCGAGTTTGCGCTTCGAGAAAAAGCTCGCCTTCCGCGTCGTAAAGAAGCGATTTTTCGTAACGTTTAAGGCGTCCGTTCGCGACGGCTCCGAGAAAAATCCAAGCGATCGTGAAAACGACGCCGGTCGAGGCGCGCAGGTAACCGCTTAAGTAATCGCTCCAAAAAAAGTTGACGAAAAGGGTCGCTTGAGCGAAAACGCCGAAAAGGAGCGCGAGCGCCAACTGATCCCAAAGCCCGCGTCGAACGACGCCGACGAAACCGGGCCAAAGCGAGAGGGGCGAAAAAACGACGCGCAACGGAACGCTCCTTAAGTAATAACGACAAAAACGAACAAAGCGGCGTTCGTCGGGGCGCGGACGGGCCGGAACGAAATTTTCTCCGCCTTTTTCAACTTTTCGAGTTTACTCATTTAAACGCGCCTTGTCAACGGCGATATTTTATGTTATTTTTATAGAGTCGCGGCGAAGGGCGAAGGCTCGGCGGCTCGACCGGTAAAATATCGACGTTTTTTGGAGATTTGAGGGGAATATAACGAATATGCAGCCGGAATTTATCGCGCTTCGAGGCGAAAACGTCGACGAAACGGCGGCGGTTCGGCGAGTCGTCGACGCGTTGCGGGACGGGAAGTTGGTCGTTTTGCCGACCGAAACGGTGTACGGGCTCGCGGCGCTGGCGTCGAACGCGGCGGCGGTCGAGCGGTTGATCGCCGCGAAAGGGCGTCCGGCGGGGCGACCGCGCGCGCTCGCGATTTCCGGCGTCGACGTTTTGGAGCGGTTTGCGCCGAGCGTTCCGACGTTGGCGAAGCGGTTGGCGCGCCGACTTTGGCCCGGGCCGCTGACGCTCGTTCTCGACGCTTCCGATTCGACGAGCGAATTGGCGCGATTGCCCGAAACGTCGAAAAAAGCGATCTTGCCGGAGGGAAAAGCGGGGTTCCGCGTTCCCCGCAACGCGTTTGTTTTGAAGGTGTTGGAGACGTTGAACGAGCCGATCGTTTTGACGAGCGCGAATCTCAGCGGCGAACCGCCCGCAACTTCGGCGGCGGACGCGAAAGTCGGGC
The DNA here is from genome assembly GCA_017435375.1 of Thermoguttaceae bacterium. Classification (GTDB taxonomy): domain Bacteria; phylum Planctomycetota; class Planctomycetia; order Pirellulales; family Thermoguttaceae; genus RUG369. The sequence goes on along the minus strand of JAFSFF010000449.1, from coordinate 4,798 downwards.
TCGACGACCGTCCCGATTTGATTGTCGACGACGGCGTCGCGGCGTTCGGGGAACCGTCGAGCGTCGTTGAAATCGTTAAAACCGGTAAAGTTGGCGACGGCGACGAGCAAGGAACGGCGAAAATGCTGCGCGAAGGAGCGATTTCTGCGGAAAAACTGCGCGATTTTTCGGCGAAAGTCGTCCTTTTCGTCTGCACCGGGAACACTTGTCGGAGCCCGATGGCGGAGGCGATCGCGAAAAAAGAAGTCGCGGCGCGCCTCGGAATCGACGCGCAAACGCCGGACGAACTCGACGCTAAACTTCAAGAACGCGGGATTTGGATTGCGTCGGCGGGCGTCGCGGCGGCCGATTTTTCCCCGGCGAGCGCAAACGCGAAGACGGTTGTTCGCGAAGATTTTGGGGCGTCGCTCGACCGACACGCGGCGCAGTCGGTTTCGCCGTCTCTTGTTCGGGTCGCCGACTTGATTTTGACGATGGGGCGCTCGCATCGGGCGGCGTTGTTGGCGGAGTTTCCCGACGCGGCGGAGCGTTGCGAGTTGTTGCGACCGGACGGCGGCGACGTCGCGGATCCGTTCGGCGGCTCGGTCGAGGTTTATCGGCGGTGCGCTCGAGAAATCGCGGCGGCGGTTCGCGAACGCTTGCCGGAAATAATGTAAAGATCGGAAAAGTCGCTCCGATTTAACATAAAACGCGGCGACTGTTTCCTGATTGGCGTTGAAACGCGGCGATTTTGCCGATTTTGACGGCGTTTTGATTTTTTGTTCTTTTGGCGTTAATTGTTTTAGATCGAGAGTTTGAAAAAACGATGAAAAATTTGGCCGATTATATCCGTTCGATTCCCGATTTCCCGAAGCCGGGGATTATTTTCCGCGACATTACGCCGCTGATCGAGAACCCGACCGGGCTGAAAGAGGCGGTCGACGGGCTCGCCGACGCGATTTCGACTTGGGGCCCGATCGATAAAATTGTCGCTCCGGAAGCGCGCGGGTTCGTCTTCGGGGCGCCGCTCGCGTTGCGGCTCGGGGCGGGATTGGTTCCGGCGCGGAAACCGGGTAAGTTGCCTTATAAAACGGTTTCGGTCGAGTACGAACTCGAGTACGGGACGAACAAACTCGAAGTTCACGTCGATTCGATCAAGCCGGGCGACCGCGTTTTGTTGCTCGACGACTTGCTCGCGACCGGCGGAACGGTCGCCGCTTGCCGGAAATTGGTCGAGGGGCAAGGGGGCGTTCCGGTCGGTTGCGCGTTCGTCATCGAGTTGGTCGACTTGAAGGGGCGCGAAGCGTTGGCGGGCTTGCCGGTCGCGTCGCTGATCGAGTTCGAAGGCGAGTGAGTCGGCGTTAAGTCGCTTCGTTAAAGACGTTGGAGAAACGTCGGAAAAGAAGGACGGCGCGAACGTTTCGGAACGTTCGGCGCCGTTTTTTTACGCTATCGGAGAAAATGCGTTCCTTTGACGGAGGAAAACGCTTCGTTCGGCGCGTAAAAACCCCGTCGACGTCGGTTTTAAACGTTAAAAACGTCGCGACCGGCGCCGTCGTGCGCGTTCGATGGGGAAGCGTCGCTGATTTCGCGGGCGTTTAACCGTTAAAATCGGCGGCGCTTAACGTTGGCCGTTTCAGACTTTACGCGGTTTGAACGTCCAGGAGCCGAGCGCTTTCTTGTCGGCGACCATTTCCGCGCTCAGTTTCATCTCGTCTTTCGTAACCGTCGCGTGAATGCATGTCGCGCCCTTGAGTTCCGGGCCGCCGCCGACGATTTGCGCCCAGCCGCGCTCCGCCGTCGGTTCCGCGTAGCTGAAGCGGTGTTGGTGCGCCGCGACGAGGAGTTGGACGCCGTGCCGATGCAGAATCGGGCCCCAAAGTTTTTGGCACGTCCATTGGTAGGACGCCCATTTGTCTAAGATGTTGCCCGGGTTCGCTTTCGGGTTCGCGTCGTAAAGCGGGATATGGCAGAACGCGACGATAAACGGCGCCGACGCGATCTCCGGACGGGAGAGCGCCGATTCGAGCCAAGCCGCTTGAAGTTCGCGGTACGGCTCGTAGTTCGCCATCGACGACCAAGCCGGATGCCAGTCCGGTTTGTCTTCGCCGGTGTCGAGAATCACCGCCGCGAGCGGGCCTTGACGGAACGCGTAGTTGCAGCCGAGTTCGGCGAAATGCGGATCGTCGTGTTTCCAGGTCGTGAAGCATTTTTTCAGGTCGCGCACCCATTTGCCGCGGCGGTCGTGGTTCCCGGCGGCGAAAACGAGCGGACGTTCGGCGGCGTAAGGTTTGCCGTTCGGGTTCGCGATCGATTTTTTCGCGACTTCGCTCGTCATATAGTCGGAGCAAACGTCGCCGTTCCAGACGATGAAATTCGGCTTCAGTTCGTCGAAGCGTTCGATCAGTTTGCAGATCGTCGGGACGGTGTTGTGCGTGTCGTTCATCACGCCGAACGAGACTTTTTCCGGCGCCGGGCCGACCGTTTCGAAGGAGTAAACGTCGCTGTATTCCGGAGCGGAAACCGTTTTGTTGTAAGCGTTAACGTAATCGAAAGAACAGGTCGCGGTGCGATAGTAGTACTTCGTATTCGGCGCGAGGCCTTCGATGCGAGCGTTCAGGAAGTCGACTTCGTACGGGTTCAAGCCGAACTCGGAATTGCGGGCGAATTTGCCGAGGTCGGGCGTCGTTCCCCATTCGACCCAACCGGTCGCCGGACGGTTTAACGACCAAGCGATCGACGCGCTCGTTTCGGTAACGTTTTGCAGGAGCGGGAAGGACGCCGCGATTTTTTCCGGTTGGGCCGGTTTTTCCGCCGCCTTGTCGCCGTCTTGGGCGAACGCGTCGGCGCCGGACGCGAGAACCGAACCGGTCAAACCGGCCGCGGCGAGGGAACCGAAGAAGGAGCGACGGTCGAAACCTTGGGAACCGTTGGACGAAGGATTCATAACAAGCCTCCTAAAACGTCGACGGCAAACGGCGGGCGAAAAACGCGACGCCAAAACGCCGTCGAACGAGCGCTATAGTAATAAGGACAAAACACGAGCGAACCGATTTCGCGTAAGAAGCGCTTCGTTCCGAAAAAACGAACGTTTGAAACGGACGAAGGAGCGAAAATCGGCGCTTTCCTTTAATCATACAGCAACGCCGCCGCAAAATAAACCGCCAAAACGGATTTTTTCGCGATTTTTTCCAAATTTTTCCTCGAACGGCGCAAAAATTCGACTCGAAGCGGAACGAAATCGCGTCGTTCGCTTGACGACGGGCGCGAGAGCGATTAAAATAAGGGGAAACGCGGAAGATAGAGCGGTAAAAAACGGGTAAAACGGCGAAACGGCGCCGGTTTTAGCGGTTTTGCGTCGCTAGGTTCCGCGGAGCCGACTTTGTTCGGAATTTTAAAACGAAAATTTAAGTAAAATAGAAAGATTGCGCAAAATGAAACGGTTCTTTCTCGGCGGTTTGACGTTCCTGAGCGTCGCGGCGGCGTTGGTCGTCGGCGGCGCGGCGAGCGTCTTCGCTTGCACCAACCTCATCGTTACCAAGGGCGCGTCGGCGGAAAACGCTTGCGTCGTTACGTACACGGCGGACAGCGCCGGGTTCTTCGCGAAATTGGCGATCGTCGAAGCGTCGGACGGCTCGTTCCGACCGGCGGGCGGCTCCGACGTCTTCCCGGAAGGGACGCCGACTTACCGCGTCTTCGGCTTCTGCGGCGAGACGGTGATCGACGAGTTTCAAGGAATTATGAACGAGAAACAAGTCGCGATCGCGGAAACGACCTTCGGCGGGTTCGAGGAACTGCAAAACAAGAACGGCGCGAAGTTTATGTATCCGGAGCTGATGACCGCGGCGCTTCAAGGCGCGGCGACCGCTCGGGAAGCCGTCGAGCTGATGGGGCGCTTGGTCGACGAACACGGGTACGCCGACGTCGGCGAATCGATCTCCGTTTGCGACAAGAACGAGGCTTGGATTTTCGAAATCAGCGGAACCGGCTCGACCGAAGAAACCGAAAATAAGGGTTGCGTTTGGGTCGCGATGCGCGTTCCGGACGGCGAAATCACCGCGCACGCCAACCAAGCTCGGATCGGCGTTTTCCCGAAAAACGACCCGGCGAATTGCATTTACTCGAAAAACGTCGAGTCGTTCGCGATCGAAAAGGGGCTGTACGACCCGAAATCGGGCAAGCCGTTCTCCTTCTGCGAAGCGTACGGCAACATCGACGTTTCGAGCCTTCGCTCCTGCGAAAAGCGGGTTTGGAGCATCTTCCGCCGCGCCGCGCCGTCGCTGAACCTGCCGGTCGATTACGCGCAAGGCGTCGAGGGCGCCGCGCCGTATCCTTGGTCGATTAAGCCGGACAAAAAGCTGACGACCGCCGACGTCGCCGCCCTGATGCGCGACCATTACGACGGCACCGAATACGATATGAGCGAAGGAATCGACGCCGGTCAGTTCGGGATTCCGATGCGCTGCCGCCCGCTTTATTGGGAAGTCGACGGTAAAAAATACGCTTGGGAACGCCCGATTTCGACGCAACAAACTTGCTTCTCGACGATTACGCGCTCGACCGCCGACCTTCCGGACGCCGTCGGCGGGCTCGTTTGGTTCGGTTGGGACGACACGTACACGACGTGCTATTCGCCGATTTACGCCGCGACGACGCGGATTCCGGCGTCCTGCGATTGCGGCTCGATCAAGCGTTTCGAGATGAAGTCCGGCTGGTGGACGTTCAACTTCGTCGCCAATTACGCTTACCCGCGTTATAAGGAAATGATTCCGGAAATCAAGACGGTTCAAGAAGAGCTCGAAACGTATTTTTACCGCGC
>JAFSFF010000448.1 GCA_017435375.1 Thermoguttaceae bacterium | reverse complement strand
GTTTCGCGCCAAGAGCGAATGGAGCGCAGCGGCTTGGTTCGCGTCGGCGGCGTTAACCTGTCGCGTCAAGAGGCGGAACTCGTCAAAAAAGCGCAAGAAGCCAAGGAAGAGGCGCGCTATTGGCGCAAAGAGATCAAGTTTCTTTACAACGCGTCGCTCAACGGCGACGTTCGGGCCCGCGACGCGCTCCGTCGAGTGCGCAACCCTCGCGCTCTCGCTCCTTTAGGCGACGCGCTGAAAAAAGAAAAAGATCCGGAAGGCCGCGTTCTTCTCGTTCAAGCGATCGGGTCGATCGGGACGCCGACCGCGCTTTCGGAGCTGGGCCGCGTCGCGCTCCAAGACGACGATCTCGACGTTCGAACCGCCGCGCTCGAAGGAATTTACCGCAAAAAAACGGCGCTCCCGGAAGCGGTCGAATTCTTCCGCAAAACGCTCCGCACTTCGGACGACGTCGCGAAGATCAATCGCGCCGCTTACGCGCTCGGCTACTTCGAAGCGGAACGGGCGATTCCCGACCTCGTCAACGCGCTCATAACGTCGCACAAGCGGCAAATTACCGTCGGTTCCGACCAAACGCAAGCCTCGTTCAACAGCTCGACCGGTCAACTGCAGAGTTGGTCTCCCGGCGGCGGGACGAAAATCAAGACGATAACGGAACTTAGCCGCAACGAAGAAGTTCACGCGGCGCTCGTTCGCATCGTCGGCGCCCGTTACCCGACGCCGGTCGATTACGGTTTCGACGTCGACGCTTGGATCGTTTGGCGGCGAAGCGTCGACCAACTCGGCGCCTTTTACCCGTGCCGCGACCACTAACGCAACCTTAACGTTGCCCAACGTTAACGTAACTTTCATTTTCGCCCGACGACGCTAAAATAACGACGGCGCGACGATTTTAACTCGCCGCGCCGTCGTTTATATCAACGCTTTACGTTTTTAACGCAACTTCGTTATTTTAAGCGGTTTGCGTTCCTTCCTTTTCGTTTGCAATGTCGGCGGCGTTTGCCGTTTGCGTCTTCTTTTTCGGCGCGACGTCGCGAAGCGCCCAAATCGCAATTCCGAAAAACGCAAGCGCCGCGCCCGCAAGACTTGCGACGCCGAAGATAATCTTCGTTCCCAAGCCAAACGCCGCGCCAAAGTGAATTTCGCGCAACCAAACCTTCGTCTGTTCGTCGAACGTCGCGTCGCGCAATTTCTTTTCCGCGATCAGCGTTCCTTTAACGCCGTCCCAATAAGCGACGTCCGGCGCCGAGCAAGCCCAACAACCGCCGGACTTACGTTCGATTCGAATCGCTTGTTCGTTTCGATCGACAGGAAGCCGCAACCGAACGTCCCCAGTTTTTCGCGAACGCTCGAAATCGCGTCGCAAAATCTCCTCGAGCGCAACCGTCGTCGCGCCGGAAGTCGACGCGTTTTCAACGTTTACCTCCCCGTTCGCGACGTCTTGCCCCGCGCCACCGAGTTCGATACGAAGCGGCGTCGCAAGCGTCCCGTGTTTCGCCCCAAGCGCGAGCGCGGCCCCGGTAATCGCCAAAACCAAGAGCGGCGCCGCCGTATAAATCCCGAGCGCGTTATGCAAATCGAAAACCGCCCGACGCTTCCCGGCGGTCAACTTCGCCGTCAGTCGCGCCTTTAATTGCGACCGTTTTTTCGGAATCCAAAGCGCGACGCCGGAAAGGATTAGGAAAATACTAAAATACGTCGCAAAGTCGACCAAGGGTCGCCCGATTTCTTTCGGCAAATTGAGCCGCGTATGCCAACGTCGCATCGCCTTATTGACAAGCGGATAAGACCGATTCGGCCCGCGCCCGGTAATTTCGCCGGTAAAAGGGTCGACGTCGCAAAGCAAAGCGCGCCCGCGTTTTCCGTCTAACTCTTTTAATAAAAAGTTATACGTTCGTCGTTTGTCGCTTGGAATCAAAATCGTTTCCGCGCGAGCGTTCGTTTCCGCCTCGACTTTGGCGATTACGTCGTCGATCGGCAAACGCCGTTGCGTCGCGACGACTTGCGCGTCGACGTAATACCGCTCCGGTTCGACGATTCGCGCAATTTCTTCGCGGAACGCGTAAACGCCGCCGGTCGCGCAAACGACGGCAAAGATCGCCGCGCACCCAAATCCCAAAACTCGGTGCGCGATTCTCAAGTACTTCTTCAAGTCGTTTTCTCCGTTAGTTTTGCGGCGTGTTCCCAGAAGTCGACGACGCGGCGTCGTTCTCTCCGTTTTGCGATTGCGATGTTGCGTCGTTTTGAATCGCTTCAAAGTAATCGCGGACGACACGGCGTCGTTCAAGCGGGATTTCCTCGGCGTCGAGCGTCGCTTCGATTTGCTTCGAGAACTTCCGCGCTTCCTCGTCTCTAACCCGCTGCGCTTCCTGATCTTGCAACGCGGCTTCGTCGGAACGAATAATCTCTTTCGTCGAATCTCCTTCTTCGCCTTCTTTCCCGGCGATTTGCGTTAACTCTTTATTTACTTGAAGTTGCGAATTTTGACCGCCCAACGGATCGGAAGCGACGCTTTGCGAAGCGCCCAACGGTCGCGCGCTCGACGCTCCGCCGCCGGCGCCGCTTTTGTTCCCGCTTTGGTTTCCAGGTTGCGCTTTTTTCCCGTTGTTTTGCGCGCCTTTGGAAGAGCAGTTTTGGGTGCAACTCGCGCAAGCGCCGGCGCAATTCGACTTGCAAAGCCCGAGGCGCGCCATTTGGCAACTCAACTGCTTAGTCTTCTCCTTATTGGACTTATGAGCGCGCAGTTTTCCGGCGAGCTTGCACGACGTATTCTTGCAGGAAGCGCATTTCCCGCTTTGCAACTCTTCCGCGAGCTGCTCCGTAAGTTGCGCCGCTTGCTCGTCTTGGCGACTGCGAATCGTTTCGGCCGCCGCCTTCAATTTATTGGCGAGCGCCTGACGGTCGCGAACGCTCATCTTCTTAAAATCCAACTTTTCAAGTTCGTCGGTCGCCTTCTCAAAATCGCCTTCCGCCAACGCTTCGCCGACTTTCGTCGTTTCGTCGATTTCCCCAAACGCCTCGCCCAACGACTTAAACGCGCGCTCGGCCCCCTCGACGTCGTAAGAATCGATAGCCTTCTTCATCGCTTCTTCCATTCGAGCGACGACCGCGGTCGCTTTCATCGGATCGTCGCTCGCCGTCTCAATTTCGTCGGTCCAACGCGCCAAATTATCGCTCAATTTCATAAGTTCTTTATCGTTCGGGTTTGCGTCGGATAGTTCCCGAACTGCCGGCAATACGACGCCGCGCAACTCTTGCAAAACGGCGGCGATCGTTTCGTTCGGAGCGCCCCCCGCGGCCCGAGACGCGAACGGTTCCCAAACCGTTGCCGTCAAAGCGATTAACGCAACCGGCAGCGCGGTCGTGTTAACCAT
>JAFSFF010000447.1 GCA_017435375.1 Thermoguttaceae bacterium | reverse complement strand
GACGTAACGCCGCCGGTCGTCAACGTAAGGGCGAGTTTTCCCGGCGCCGACGCGGAGACGGTCGCGGAGTCGATCGCGATTCCGATCGAGCGGGAAGTCAACGGCGTCGGCGGCTCGATTTATATGTCGTCGACTTGCGGCGCCGACGGGACGTACTCGCTGAACGTCTTTTTCGAAGTCGGAACCGACCCGAATATGGCGACCGTCTTCGTTCAAAACCGCGTCGCGTTGGCCGAGCCGAGTTTGCCGGAGGAGGTTCGGCGGCTCGGCGTCGTCGTTAAAAAGAAGTCGACGAACTTGCTCGCGCTCTGTTCGTTGCGCGAAAAAGAACGGCGCGACGAGGCCGGGCGCGCCTTGGCGCCGACTCGCGACGACTTGTATTTGAGCAATTACGCGACGATTTTCATCGAGGAGCGATTGGCGCGGATACCCGGCGTCGGGGACGCGTCGCCGATGGACGAGCGCGATTTCGGGATGCGCGTTTGGCTCGACCCGAATTTGCTGGCGTTGCGGAACGTGTCGGTTCAAGAGGTGGCGCGGGCGTTGCAAACGCAAAATAAACAGGTCGCCGCCGGTTCGCTCGGAGCGGAGCCGGTTCCGCGGGGGCAGGTCGAAACGTTGAACGTCTCGACGCGAGGTCGGCTCGAAACGCCGGAGGAATTCGGCGAAACGGCGATTCGAACCGACGCGAACGGACGAGTTTTGAAGTTGCGCGACGTCGCTCGCGTCGAGTTGGGGAAGTACGATTATTCGAGATTTTCGCGTTTTGACGGGCGACCTTCGGCGACGCTGGCGATTTATCAAACGCCGGGCGCGAACGCGTTGACGACGATGAACCGCGTGCGCGCCGAACTCGACGCGATGAAACCGGAACTCGACGAAAACGGGCTCGAGCTGGTCGTCGGGTACGACTCGACGCGCTTCGTCAAGGCGGCGGTCGACGAAGTGGAGGAAACGTTGATTTTCGCCGTTTTAATCGTCGTCGGCGTCGTTTATTTCTTTTTGCAAGATTGGCGCGCGGCGTTGATTCCGGCGACGACGCTTCCGGTTTCGCTCGTCGGCTGTTTCGGCCCGATGGCGGCGCTCGGCTTTTCGCTGAACTCGCTAACCCTTTTCGGGTTGGTGTTGGCCGTCGGGATCGTCGTCGTTGAAAATACGAATCGGGTTTTAGCGGAAAATCCGAATTTAACGGCTCGCGAGGCGGCGAAACGGTCGATTAAGCAGGTGTTCGGGCCGATCGTCGCGACCACTTGCGTCGTCGTCGCCGTTTTTTTGCCGACGACGTTCGTTAGCGGAACGACCGGGCGGATGTATTCGCAGTTCGCGCTGACGATCGCGTGTTCGACCGTGTTGTCGTCGATTTGCGCGCTGACTCTGTCGCCGGCTCTTTGCGCGCTCTTTTTGAAAAGCGGGGGGAACGGAGAAATCGGGGAAAGCGGAGGAGAGGGGAACGACGCGAGCGGTTTTGACGGGATTAACGATTCTAGCGAAAGAAACGAGAGCGAAAAGAACGGAGGAAAAGAAAGCGCGGCGCTTTCGGCGAACGGCGCAAGAAACGCCGACGTCGGACGGCGAAAAGAAAACGGTTGGGCGGGTTGGAAAAATTGGGCGAAATTTTGGCTCCTTGGCGGTTGGGCGCGTTTTGTCGTTTTAGGGCTTTTTAACGCGACGTTCGGGACGTTCGCGGCCCTTTACGACCGGGCGCTTCGGTTCGCGACGCGCTTTCCGCTCTTCGGAACGCTCTTTTGGGGGGCGACGATCGCGGCGTTTGTTTGGGGCGTCCGAACGCTCCCGACCGGTTTTTTACCGAACGAAGATCAAGGCGTTCTGTTCGTCGACGTTCGGCTTCCGGACGGCGCGTCGGCGGAGCGAACGGACGCGTCGTTGCGAGAAATTGAGCAGATTTTGCGGGAAATTCCGGCGGGCGAAGGGACGATCGCGGTCGGCGGGTACTCGATGATCGAGGGCGTCGCGGCGCCGAACCTCGCGTTGGCGGTTTTGACGCTGAAAGATTGGAAGGAGCGGGGGCCGGAGGAGAGCGCCGAAACGTTGAAGGCGCGGCTGACGGCGGAGTTGGCGAAGCGCGTTCCGGAAGCGCGAACGCTCGTCTTTTCGCCCCCGCCGATTCAAGGCGTCGGGACGTCCGGCGGGCTCGAGTTCGAATTACTCGACCGCCGCGACGCCGGTTCGGTCGCGCTTTGGGAAGCGGGGCAAACTTTGACGGCGAAAGCCGGCGAAAGCGGGGAGTTTTTAACGGTCGCGTCGTCTTTTAACCCGGCGTCGCCGAAATATTTTCTCGACGTCGACCGCGAAAAGGCGAAGCGGATGGGAGTCGACTTGGACGAACTCTTCGCGACGCTTCGAACGCTCCTTGGTTCGACGTATGTGAACGATTTTAACCTTTTTGGTCGAGTTTTTCGCGTCGTCGCGCAAGCGGACGGGGCGTTTCGGCAAAACGAGGAGGAGGCGCTCGACTTGCCGGTCGTCGGCGCGGGAGGAGAAACGTTTCCTTTGAAAAGCGTCGCGACGTTGAAAAAGACGGCGGCGCCGCGATATTTGAGCCGATTTAATATGTCGTCGGCGATTTTTATGACCGGCGTTCTCGCGCCCGGCGTCTCGACCGGCGAAGGAATGCGAACGCTTGAAACGTTGCAAAGCCGTTTGCCCGTTGGGTTTGCGGTCGATTGGATCGGCGCGTCGTATCAAGAAAAGGAAACCGGTTCGGTAGTGTATTGGATTTTCGCGGCGGCGACGCTCTTCGGCTTTTTGGCGTTGGCGGCGCAGTACG
>JAFSFF010000446.1 GCA_017435375.1 Thermoguttaceae bacterium | reverse complement strand
CGCATCACGGCCAACAGGGCGTTACGAAGGAATTTTACGAAGCCGCGTCGCCGACCGTTTGCCATTGGCCGACGCCGGACTGGCTGTGGGACAACAACGCCGGAGGTCGCGGCACAAACACCGGCCCTTGGAAGACTCTCGAAGTCCGCGCTTGGATGGACGAACTCGGAATCGACAAGCATTACGTCTCGAAGGACGGGTTGATTAAAATGACGTTCTAACGTCGGTTGGCGAATTGGCAAAACTTGAAAATAAGAGGGACGAAAATGGAGAGAAGAACTTTTTTGGCGTTGGGGCTGGCCGCTCCGTTGGCGTTGAAGTCGGGGTTGGTTTCGCCGAAATGGGCGTTTTCCGCCGAAGATAACGCGATCGAAGTTTCGTTCGCCGCCGACCCGAACGCGCCGAAGGTAACGATGTGGCAAACGCCGCGTCAAACCGGGTCGCAGATGATGGGGTACGTCTTCCGAACCGCGACCGGCGAAACGGTTGTTTTCGACGGCGGAATGCCGGGCGACGGCAAGTATTTGGCCGAACTCTTGAAAAAACATTGCGGCGGAAAAGTCGACGCTTGGTACCTGACGCACGCGCACGGCGACCATTTCGGCGCGCTCGGCGAAATCTTGGCGAAAACGCCGGACGCGCTCGAAATCAAGAAGCTCTACTTCAATTTCCCGAAACGCGAATGGCTCGATAAGTACGAAGCGGGCGGTCGGAAGTGGCGCGACCCGTTCTTTGCGGCGGTCGAGAAGAATTTTAAGGGCGAAATCGTCGCGCCGAAGCCGGGCGACGTCCTGAATTTCGGCGACGCGTTGTCGATCGAAACGCTGAACGACTTCGACGAGTCGCTGACGATGAACGCGATCAACAACTCGACGATTATTTTCCGCTTGGACGTCGCCGGGAAGTCGCTCTTGATGTTGGGCGACCTCGGCGCCGAAGGCGGAAACCGCGTTCTGAAAACGGTTCCGAAGGAAAAAATCGACGCGGATTTCGTTCAAATGGCGCATCACGGGCAACAGGGCGTTACGAAGGCGTTTTACGAAGTCGCGTCGCCGACCGTTTGCCTTTGGCCGACGCCGGACTGGCTTTGGGACAACAACGCCGGAGGTCGCGGCAAAAACACCGGCCCTTGGAAGACGCTCGAAACGCGCGCTTGGATGGAGGAACTCGGAATCGACAAGCATTACGTCTCGAAGGACGGCTTGATTAAAATGACGTTCTAACGTCGGCGACGGCGGGAACGAACCGTCGGCGCAAGCGGGGCGTCGTTCGACGTCGGAACGCTTTTCGGAAGGGAAACGAAAGGGCGTTTCGGCGAATTCGGGCGGCGCCTTAAAGCGTTTCTTGCGGAACCGTCGCGACGGCGCGGCGTTAATATATTAATGGGCGCGTCGTCCGAGCGGCCCCGTTGAAAAGACGTTCGACGGCGGTATAATAAAAGGGAAAGAACGATAACGCGTTCGAGCGCGAACGACCGAAAAACGAAAGCGGAGGAAAACCAAAATGATCGCACGACCGACGACCGACGGCGGCGCGGACGACCGTCGCGAAGAGCTTTGCGGACGAACGCTCGGCGGTTATCGAATCGAACGGCGCGTCGGCGGCGGCGCGACGTCCGACGTCTTTTTGGCGACGCAACTTTCGTTGGGGCGTCCGGTCGCGTTGAAAATCTTGAAGGACGAACTGGCGCGCGACGAAACGTATTTGAAGCGGTTCCTGCAAGAGGCGCGAGCGGCGGCGCGGCTGGAACACCCGAATATCGTTCGCGTTTACGAAGTCGGCGTCGCGACGCTCGGCGGAGCGACGCGGCGCGATTTCGACGTCGAAACCCTTGTCGGCGACGCGGCGGACGATTCGAACGGCGGCGCGAAAAAGAAAAAAAAGCGGTCGTTTAGGCGGCGCGGCTCGAAGGAAAAAACGTATCGCTTTATCGCGCAAGAGTTTGTCGACGGAATGAGTCTGCAGCGGTTTTTGCGGGGCGGCGCTCGAGCGTCGATTCCGCAAACGTTTTCCGCGCTCGAACAGATCGCGGCGGCGCTCAAGCGGGCGGCGGACGCGGGCGTCGTTCATCGCGACGTCAAACCGGAGAACGTTTTGCTCGACGCGAACGGAACGATTAAGGTCGTCGACTTCGGCTTGGCGCGGCTCGACGGAAACGTCGGCGCGACCGCCGCGACGCTGACTCGAACCGGGTTCGCGATGGGAACGCCTCTCTATATGAGTCCGGAACAGGCGCGCGGCGGAAAAATCGATTCGCGTTCCGATATTTATTCGCTCGGAATCGTCGCGTATCGAATGCTGACCGGCGTCGCGCCTTTTATCGGCGACGCGCCGTTGGCCGTTATTCTCAAGCACTTGAACGAGCGACCGCGGCCGATCGAGGAACTTCGCCCCGACGCGCCGTCGGCGTTGATCGCGTTGATTCGGCGAATGATCGAGAAAAAACCGAGCGACCGACCGGAGTCGCCGGACGTTTTGCTCGACGCGTTGCGAGCGGCGCGACGCGAGTTCGAACGGAGCGAGGGAAGCGGCGCGTCGACGCAAGCGGCGTTCGAGTCGGCGCCGCTCGACGGAAGCGGGCGCGAGGGCGAATCGGAAAACGGCGTCGCGGCGACCGGTTTTTTCCGAACGGACGACGAGCGCGCCGCGTTCGAACGAGCGCTTGAAACGACGAATCTGTCGCAAATTTGGCAAACGAACCGCGCGAAATTGAAAACGTTGCGGGACGAGTCGTCGAAGCGTTGGACGCGTCGCGGCGTCGCGGCGGTCGGCGCGGCGTTTGTCGGAGCGTTCCTTTGCGGCGCGGCGGCGACTGCGGCGAGGAATCGCGTTGTCGCGACGCAAACGACGGAGCCGCCGTCGACAATTCGACGTTTCGATTCGGTCGAAGAGCAATGGGTGTTCGCGTTGCATACCGAAACGGTCGACGCTTGGCGAAGCGTCGGAGAGTATTTCCCGAACGACGCGTATTGGGCGAGTCGAGCGGAACGGCAGCTGGCGTTGGCGTATCTCGACGAGAACAACGTCGCGGAGGCGAAAGCGATTTTCGAACGAATCGCGTCGAATCCGAGCGCCGGGCGCGACGCGGAACCGTTCGGATTGGCCGGGCTCGCTTGGTGCGCCGCGCTCGACGGCGACTTAAACGCGGCGGTCGCGACGATTTCGGAACTCCGAACGGCGAAAACGACCGGATACGACCGCTTGACGGAGTTCGCGCTGGCGAAAACGGAAGAGATCGTTCGCAAGCAAACGGAAGTCGCGCTTCCTCGCCGATTTGGCGGCGGCCCGGACGGAAAACAAGGACGCGGCGGGCAGTCGGGGCCGGGGTTTGGCGGGCCGAACGGGCGATCTGGGCCGGAGTTTGGCGGGCCGAACGGGCGATCGGGGCCGGAGTTTGGCGGGCCGAACGGGCGATCGGGGCCGGAGTTTGGCGGGCCGAACGGGCGATCTGGGCCGGAGTTTGGCGGCTCGACCGGAAAACCGGGGGGCGACGGTCAACCGAAACCGGATTGGAACGTCCCGACCGGAAAACCGGGGGACGGCGGTCAACCGAAACCGGATTGGAACGTCCCGACCGGAAAACCGGGGAACGACGGTCAACCGAAACCGGATTGGAACGTCCCGACCGGAAAACCGGGGGACGGCGGTCAACCGAAACCGGATTGGAACGTCCCGACCGGAAAACCGGGG
>JAFSFF010000445.1 GCA_017435375.1 Thermoguttaceae bacterium | reverse complement strand
CTTGGGACGTTCCGGAAGGCGAATGGATCGTCGAGCGATACGGTGTAACGCCGACCGGAACGACGAACGCGCCGGCCGTTCCGGAAGCGACCGGATACGAAGTCGATAAGATGAGCAAAGAGCGCGTCTTAGAACACTTCGACGCGTACATGAGCAAGCTGATCGAAACGCTCGGGCCGGAAGACGGCAAGTCGTTCTCGACGATCGTCCTCGACAGTTACGAAGTCGGCGGGCAAAACTTCACCGACGATTTCGCCGCGAAGTTCGAGAAGTCGTTCGGTTACGACCCGACGCCGTTCTTACCCGTTTATTTTGGGACGGTTGTAAAAGACCAAGAAACGTCCGACCGTTTCCTTTGGGACGTGCGACGCTTCATCGCGGACGAGATCGCCTACTCTTACGTCGGCGGGTTGCGCGACGCGAGTATGGCGAAGGGAAAACGAACCTGGCTCGAATGTTACGGCCACTGGGGCTTCCCGGGCGAGTTCCTGCAATACGGCGGACAATCGAACGAAATCGCCGGCGAATATTGGAGCGAAGGAACGCTCGGCGACGTCGAGAACCGTCTCGCGGCGTCGTGCGGGCACATTTATGGCAAAACGAAGATTTGGGCCGAGTCTAACACGTGCGCGGGCAACCCTTACGGTCGCAGCCCGGTCAATATGAAGAAGCGCACCGACCTCTTCTTCTCGCAGGGGATCAACAACACGCTGTTACACCTTTACGTTATGCAGCCGGACGAACGCGTTCCCGGCTTTAACGCTTGGTTTGGCAACGAGTTCAACCGCCACAACACTTGGTTCAAACAACTTGACCTTTACGTCGATTACCTGAAACGCTGCAACTACATGCTGCAACAAGGCTTGAACGTCGCGGACGTCGCTTACTTCATCGGCGAAGACGCGCCGAAGATGATGGGCGCGGTCGACCCGGCGCTCCCGGCGGGCCGTCAGTTCGACTTCATCAACGCCGAAGTGTTGCGCGAAACGACCAGCGTCAACGAAAGCGGCGAGTTAACCCTGCCGCACGGAACGACTTATAAAGTTCTCGTGTTGCCGAAACTCGAAACGATGCGTCCGGAATTGTTAGCGAAGATTAAACAACTCGTCGCCGACGGCGCTTACGTTCTCGGGCCGAAACCGTCGCGCTCGCCGAGTTTGCAAAATCAGCCGCAAGCCGACGCCGACGTGAAAAAGCTCGCGGACGAACTTTGGGGCGACGTCGACGGTAAGTCGGTGAAATCGCGTAAGTTCGGCAAAGGAACGATCGCTTGGGGGCTGACGCTCGACGAAGTGTTCGCCGAACTCAAATGCGCGCCGGACTGCGAAATTCCGACCGGAACGCCGCTCGTTTACAACCGTCGAACAATGGAAGACGCGGACGTCTATTTCCTTGCGAATCAATCGGATAAAACGCTCGAAAACGTCGAAATTACTTTCCGCGTCGACGGAAAAACGCCCGAAATTTGGCTCCCGGCGACCGGCGAAACGATGAGCGTCGACGCTTGGCGTTCGGAAAACGGGCGCACGACCGCGACGCTCGACTTCGCGGCGCAAGAAAGCGTCTTTGTCGTTTTCGCAACCGACGCTAAGGGAACGACTTCCGGCGAAGCGAAAGCCGACGAAACGAAGGAAATCGCGACCCTCGCCGGGCCTTGGACGGTTGCCTTCGATTCCGGCGAAATCGCCCGCGGCCCGAAAGACCCGGTCGTTTTCGACAAACTGATCGACTGGACGCAATCGACCGACGCGGCGATTAAGCATTATTCCGGAACCGCCGTTTACAAAACGACTTGCGAGCTTCCCAAGGTTGCGGAAGGCGAGCGCGTCTTCTTGTCGCTCGGCGCCGTTTCGGAGATGGCGAAGGTGAAAGTCAACGGCGAGTACGTCGGCGGCGTTTGGACGGCTCCGTATCGCCTTGACATTACGAAGTTTGCGCGCGAAGGCAAGAACGACGTCGAAATCGAAGTCGTCAACTGCTGGGTCAACCGCCTGATCGGCGACGCGGCTCTGCCGGAAGCGGAACGCAAAACTTGGTGCCCGGTCAACAGTTACAATGCGAAATCGCCGTTAAAACGCTCCGGTCTGATCGGCCCGGTAACGATTTCGACTTCGGCGCGATAACGGCCGACGTTGCAACGGGTTAAGACGCGGCGTCGGTCGAGAAAAAATGAACGGCGCCGTGTCGCAAACACTGAATTATAAAAGATATTTTTGCGCCAACTTGTCGCAAAGACGAGACGGCGCGACTCTTTAACGTTTGAAAATAAAGGAATTGCGATGAAGAAAACGCTTTGGAGCGCCGCGTTTTTGACGGCGCTTGTCGGCGCGACGTTCTTCTCGTCGACGAGTCGCGCGGCCGACGTGTCGCCGCTCGTTCCGACGAATTTGCGTTGCGAATATTTGACGAATCCGACCGGACTCGACGCCGAAAAACCGCGTTTCGGTTGGATTCTGGAGACGAAGAACGCCGACTTAATCGGTCTTGCGCAAACGGCTTACCGCTTGAAAGTCGACGCGACGGAAACGGACGCGAAAGCCGGCGCCGGGAAGGTTTGGGACAGCGGTTGGGTCGAGTCCGACCGTTCGACGCCGATCGAATTTAACGGCGCCGCGTTGAAATCCGATTCGACGTATTATTGGACGGTGCAAGTCAAGGATCAAGACGGGGTTGCGTCGGCGCCGTCGGAGGTCGCGACTTGGACGACCGGGCTTTTCGACGCGTCCGAGTGGTCGGCGAAGTGGATCGGCGCGGGCGAAATTCCGTCCGATAAAAAGGGCGTTCTCGAAACGACGACGCTCGATCCGAAAACCGGAACGCGCAACGACCCTTGGCTGCGCAAAAATTTTGAACTCGACGCGGTTCCGGAACGCGCCGTAATGTTCGTTGCAAGCGTCGGTTATCACGAGGTTTACGTCAACGGCGAGCAAGTCGACAAAGAATCGGTGTTGGCGCCGAACGTTTCGAACCACAAGTACCGCGCCCGTTACTTGGCGTACGATCTTAAACCGTTGTTGCGCAAGGGGAAAAACGTCGTCGCGCTTTGGCTCGGCAACTCTTGGTCGGTTTACTCGGAGTATGCGACGCCGGATAAGCCGAAGACGCCTATCGTAATCGCGCAAGCGGACTTGCGTTTTGGCGACGGAACGTCGACTCGCCTGGTTACGGACAAAACTTGGAAGTGGAGCAAGAGCCCGAACTCGCTGATCGGCGAATGGAACTTCCATCGTTTCGGCGGCGAACGTTACGACGCGAACCTCGAAAACGCCGATTGGAACAAAGCCGATTTCGACGATTCCGCTTGGAAGAACGCGACGGAATTCGCGCCGAAACTTGAACTTAGCGCGCAAGCGACCGAACGTAATATCCTCGGCGCCGAGATCAAACCGGTCAAAATCGAAGCGAAAGGCGACAATGTGTGGCGCGTCGATATGGGCGTCAACTTCGCCGGTTGGACGGAGTTCAAAGTGAAGGGGAAACCCGGAACGGAAATCGCTTTCGAATATTCGGAACGCAACCAAGACGCGCGAACCTTCGGACTTAACAGCGTTTACGTTATCGGCCCGAGCGGCGAAGGCGTTTTCAAAAACCGCTTTAATTACAGCTCCGGGCGTTGGATTACCGTCCGCGGTTTGACCGAAGCGCCGAAATTGGAAGACGTTAGAGGTTGGCACGTCCGCACCGGTTACGCCGACGCGGCCGACTTTGAAACGTCTAACGACCTTCAAAACTGGATTTACAACGTCGGAACCTGGACGTTCGAGAACCTGTCGGTCGGCGGTTACGTCGTCGACTGTCCGCAGCGCGAGCGGATGGGGTACGGCGGCGACGCGCACGCCACGTCGGAGTCCGGCATGTACAATTACGCGCTCGAAGCCTTCTATTATAAGTGGTTAGAAGACTGGCGCGACTGCCAAAAAGACTACGCCGACGGTTGCTTGCCCTGCACCGCGCCGACCTATTGGGGCGGCGGCGGGCCGTCTTGGGGCGGTATCGTTATTACGCTCCCTTGGACGTATTACCTACAATACGGCGACACGCGCATTCTCGAAGAAAACTTCGAAACGATCGAGAAGTGGTTGGCGTTCCTCGACTTGCACGTCGAAAACGACTTGTTGAAGCGTTACGGCGACGAGTGGCGATTCCTCGGCGACTGGCTCTGGCCGGGCGCGCCGGACGGGCCGAACTCTCACACGCCGCAAGCGTTGTGTTTAAACAACATCTATCGCGTTTTCAACCTGAAGACCGCCGCGCAAATCGCTCGAGTTATCGGGAAAGAAGACCGCGCCGCCGAGTGGGAAGCGAAAGCCGAAGCCGCTCGTAAAGCGATTAACGCCAAATACTTCAAGCCGGAGGAAGGTTCGTACTTCGACGACGCGCAAGCGATTTTAGGGCTCGCGCTCTTAACGGAAATCGCGCCGACCGACGCGGACTCCGAACGCGTCGTTAAACGGCTTGAAAAAGCGATTTACGTCGATTCCAAGGGACATATCGGCGCGGGCATCACCGGCGGCGGGCTCCTTTACCGCTACCTCCGTTACAACAACCGCGACGACCTGATTTACTCGACGCTAAAGCAAACGGAGTACCCGAGTTGGGG
Organism: Thermoguttaceae bacterium; assembly: GCA_017435375.1. Classification (GTDB taxonomy): domain Bacteria; phylum Planctomycetota; class Planctomycetia; order Pirellulales; family Thermoguttaceae; genus RUG369. Next base: position 9,581 of record JAFSFF010000445.1, on the reverse strand, counting down.
CTTTATGCGCAAGCACGACGCGACGACGTATTGGGAAGCGTGGGAACTCGACCGTCCGGGCCACTCGCTCCTGCACAGCTCGTATCTCTACCCGGTCGCTTGGTACGTTTCGAACGTTCTCGGGATTCAACGCGACGCGGAAGTCGTTGCGTTCAAGAAGTTTACGATTCGACCGCCGAAAGCCGACGCGACCGATTTGACCTTCGCCAAGGGCGCTTACCGCTCCATCGTCGGCGAAATCAAGTCGAGTTGGGAGAAGAAGCCGACCGGTTTCGAGCTTTCGATCGTCGTTCCGCCGAACACGTCGGCGACGGTTTACGTTCCTAAAACGTTGAAAAACGGCAAGATCGAAGCGCCGCGCGGAGCGAAGTTCGTCGGCGACGTCGACGGTTTCGCCGTTTTCGAAGTTCCGTCCGGTTCGTTCTTCTTCAAGGAAAGCAAGTAACGACGGGATTTAAGATTGGCGTTTCTTGGCGCGTTTCGAAGCGGAACGCGCCGAGGGGCGCCGCGTTTTCTTTTCAAGCGCCGTCGTTATTAGTAAGGACGGCGATTTTTTTAATCGAAACGATCCTTTAACGGCGCGTTTCGGCGATTCGCAACCGTCGACCGCGCAAGGAGTTGCGTTTTAACGATGAAACGTTTTTTTAATCTTTTTTTGACGGCCCTTTTGCTCGGAACGTTTGTTTCGAGTCCGGCGTTCGTCGGCGCCCAAGACGCAAAGTCCGTCGGCGTCGCGACTTGCAACCCGACGCAAAACCTCGACGAAAACGGCGCTCTTCCGCGAACGACTCCGGAATCGGTTGGCGTCCCGTCGCAAGCGTTGGTCGAGCTGATTCAAACGCTCGACGCTAAGTTCAATCGATTGGACAGTTTAATGGTGTTGCGCGACGGCAAGGTTATCGCCGAATGTTGGCGCGCGCCGAACTCCGCCGAAGCGCCGCACGCGATGTATTCGCTGAGTAAGAGCTTCACCTCGACGGCGATCGGCTTTGCGGTTCAAGAGGGCAAGTTGAGTATCGACCAAAAAGTCGTCGATATTTTCCCGGACGATCTGCCCGCCGAGCCGTCCGAAAATTTGAAGAAAATGACGCTCGCCGACCTACTGTCGATGAGTTGCGGACACGAAACGGAAGTCGCGCTGCCGAATATGGTTAGAGCGACTTACGGGCTCGAAAAGCAATACATAAAACCGGGCGAGCCGACTTGGGTTCAAGCGTTTTTGGCGCACCCGGTTCCGCGCGAACCCGGAACGCATTTTCGCTACAACACGCCGGGAACGTATATGTTGTCGGCGGCGCTCCAAAAAACGGTCGGCGAAACGACCCGCGATTACCTTGTTCCGCGTCTGTTCGAGCCGCTACATATTGAAACGCCGTATTGGGAAAAGTCGCCGGAAGGTATTACTAAAGGCGGCACCGGTCTATATTTGCGCACCGAAGATATTGCGAAGTTCGGCCAACTTTACCTCCAACGCGGGCGCTGGAACGACAAGCAAATTTTGAGCGCCGATTGGGTCGATTTGGCGACGAGCTACAAGGTGTCAAACGGCTCGAATCCGAACAGCGACTGGGCGCAGGGGTACTGCTTCCAATTTTGGCGTTGCCGCAAAAATATCTATCGCGGCGACGGCGCCTACGTCCAATTCTGCGTCGTAATGCCCGACCAAAACGTCGTCGTTGCAATGACTTCCGACGGAACCGACTATCAAGGGCAACTGAATACGCTTTACGATATTTTGCTTCCGGCGCTGCAAAATGAAGCGCTTCCGGAAAACGCCGAGGCCGTCGCGAAACTGCGCGAAACCGAGAAGTCGCTCCAACCGAAAGAAGGAACGTCCGGCAGCGAAGTGCGCGAGCAAGTCCTTTACAGCGAAGCGCTTAAACGCGAAGTCAAGTGTCGAATTTATCTTCCGAACGAGTACCGCACGACGTCGTTCTCGTACCCGGTTCTTTACCTCCTGCACGGGATGGGCGGAAACGAGAAAAATTGGAGCGACCCGAAACAAGGGAACATCCAAAAGATTGCGGACGAATGGTTTGCGAAAAATCCGACGAAAAAGGCGATCATCGTTATGCCGGACGCGCAAAGTTGCTGGTACCGCGACAGCGCCGACGACTCCTGCAAGTATGAAACGTTCTTCTTCGACGAGCTAATTCCCGCGATCGAAACGTTTTACCGCTGCAAAACCGGCAAAGAAAACCGCTCGATCGCCGGGCTGTCGATGGGCGGGTACGGCTCGCTCCTTTACGCGTTGCGACGTCCGGAGATGTTTAGCGCCTGCTTCGCGATGAGTCCGGCGATTCGAACGCAAGAAGAGGTCGCCGCGGCGCCGTTTAAGGAGTTTATAAGTCGTTACCGCAAAGCGGCTTCCGTTGACGAAAACGCGGAGCGGCTCGACGATTATTTCTTTGCGAACGACCCGCACACGCTCGTCAAGAAGTTGTCGGACGACGCGAAAAAGTCGATTCGCTTCTGCCTCGACTGCGGCGACGACGACTATTTGACGCCGGGCGCGCACGCGTTCCACAACGAAGCGAAAGCGGCGGGCGTTTCCTGCGAATACCGCGTTCGCGACGGCGCGCACAACTGGAAATATTGGCGCGAATCGGCGCCGCTCGCGTTTGAGTTTATTTGGCAAAACGACGCGAAATAACGAGTTGCGTTAAATAAGCGCGGCTAAAAAGGCGACCGAGGAAAACTTCGGTCGCCTTTTTTTCGTTGCGTCGGGGAAAAGACGGAAGTGGCGCTATTCGGCGTCGTTAAACGCGTCGATCAAAATTTCGCGGGCCTCTTCGCGCCAACGACGAAGCGTCGCCGGGTCGTCGAGGTCGATTCCAAGTTCTCGCCAGTACGCGCCGACGCGTTTTTCTAAGTCGGCGAACGGACGCTCCGCTTCTTCTAACGTTTGCGGTTCGGCGGGTTGCGTTTTTTCGGACGCGGCGAGTCGAGCGGAAAGTTCGGCGATTTTTCGTTCGAAGTCGGCCGCGAGATCGCCGAGAATCCCGGTTTCGCCGAGCGTCGCGGGGCGCGGCGACGTCGTTTTCAATTCGATTTCTTCGAGCCAAAGCGCGTCTCCGAGTTCGAGGGCCCAAGCGCGGAACGTTTCGCCGAGCGTTTGACGAGCGCGACGTTGCGTCAACTCGCGGTGCCATTCCGTTCGACCGACGAGCGACAGCCGAACCGCCGCGAAACGCTCTTCCGCTTCGTCGATAATCGAACGCGCCGCGTCAAGGAATCGGTCGCGCAACTCTTCTTCCGACGCGACTTGCGTTAAATTAAGTTCGAGCGCGAACCAACGTAGCGAGTCGACGGCGACGAAACGCGGCGCGTCGACGAGCGCGCCGTTTTCGATTTCGACGACGTAAAACCCTTTCGGCTCCGGTTCGCGAATGTGCCGTCCCTGCAAAACGCCGGGATACCCGACCCAAGCCGGCGCCGTTTGGAGCGTTTGGCGGCGGTGAACGTGTCCGAGGGCCCAGTAATTGTAACGTTTCGAGTTTAACGTTTCAAGACTCGTCGGAGCGTAACGCGACGCGGCGCCGTCTCCGCTTACGTCGGTATGTAAGACGCCGATATTGAAAGCGTTAGGAACCGCCGAAGGGAAGTTTTCCGCTAAGTTTTCCGGACAAAATTGAGCGCGGAAACTTTGCCCGGTTAGCGCGACGCGTTCCGGGGCGCCGTCGAAAGAGGAAAGCGCGGTTTCCGATAAATCGCCAAACAACGTATTTTCAAAGTTTGCGACGGGACGCGCGGCGGTTTTGCGAACGCGTTTCGGGGCGCCGTCGAGGAGGCGCGGCAAGTCGTCCGGGTAAAGGAACGTCTCCGGTTTTTTGTCGCTGAAAATTTTGACGTTTTTCGGCCAAGTCAGCTTCGGAAGCGTCTTGTTTTGCAAGTCGTGATTTCCCAACGAGATAAAAACAGGAACGCGGCGCGCTTCGAGTCGGCGAAGTTGGCGAATCGTCCAAAGGCCGGTCGCGAGATCGTCCCAATCGCCGTCGAAGAGGTCGCCCGCGACGACGACGAACGCGACGTTTTCTTCGAGCGCGACGTCGATTAACCGCTCGAACGCTCGGCGCGACGCGTCGCGAATCGTCGCGGCGATTTCCGGGTCGGTCGTTCCGAGGCCGCGCATCGGCGAGTCAAGGTGAAGATCGGCGCAATGGATAAACTTTAACGACATCGGAACGCTCCTGTGGCGGACGATTTTGAGGGGAAAACGACAAAATGGAAAAGCGGCGCAAATTTGGACAAGCCCAACGGCGCGGTCGTCGTTTATTTTAACGTCAAACGCCGAACGCCGCAAGAGCGAGCGCGGGAATTTTAAATTTTCCTCGTTGGAGGAGAAGGGGGACGGCGAACGCGAGAAGGAACGGCGCGGCGTTTCGGGAAATTTCGGGTTTTCGGGCTTCAAAAAATCGAAAATTGCGGTATGATGAAATTAGACCTCGACGGTCGCGATTCCTGTTTTTAGGGCGGTCGCGGCGGCGCGTCGAGGTCATAAGCGTTAAAATAGTAAAAATGACGGAGACAGGCAAGGCGAAAGCGATGAAAAAAACGGTTCGGGCGGCGTTCGTGAAATCTTTGCCGGTGATGGCGGGGTATCTCGCGCTCGGGTTCGGGTTCGGCGTTTTACTCGCGCAGGCCGGATACGGGCCGATTTGGGCGCTGGCGATGAGCGTAACGATTTACGCCGGAGCGATGCAGTATCTCGCCGTCGATTTGTTGGCGAATCAGGCGCCGCTCGTCGCGACGGCGATCGCGACCTTTATGGTCAACGCGCGGCATATTTTTTACGGCGTTACGATGATCGAAAAATATCGAAACGCCGGTAAATACAAGCCTTACATCGTCTTCGGAATGACCGACGAAACGTACTCGCTCACCTGCGACGGCAAGTCGCCGGAGGGAATCGATTTCCCGCGCTTCGCCTTTTGGCTGACGCTTTTCGACCATTCGTATTGGATTGTCGGGTGCGTCGTCGGCGCGCTCGTCGGAACGCTTGTCGAGTTCGATTCGCGGGGCGTCGATTTCGCGATGACGGCGCTTTTCGTCGCGGTTTTCGTCGAGCAATGGAAGGGAACGCGACGGCGTCGACCGGCGTTAGTCGGGGTCGCGGTTTCGGTTTTGGCGCTCCTCGCGTTCGGGCCGGATAATTTCCTCATTCCGGCGACGCTCGGGATTTGCGCGGTTTTGATCGGCGGACGACGCTTTTTCGAAACGAAGAAAGAAACGGAAATGTTGGCGGCGCAGGAGGTTGCGTTGATAAAAGAACCGCTCGCTTCGACGGACGCGACCGCGGAAAAGGAGGGGGAACGATGATCGATTTTTCGCATTCGGTCGCGATCGTCGCGGTCGTCGCGGCGGTAACGGCGGGGCTCCGCTTTTTTCCGTTTCTCGTTTTCGGCGGGAAGCGGAAGACGCCGGAAGTCGTTTCGTATCTCGGCGTCGCGCTGCCGCCGGCGATCATCGCAATGCTTGTCGTTTATTGCTTTAGGAACGCGACGCCGCTTCGGTATCCGTTCGCGCTTCCGGAGCTGATCGCCGGAGTCGCCGTCGCGTTTCTGCACGCTTGGAAAGGAAATATGCTCCTAAGCGTCGGCGGCGGAACGCTTTTGTATATGGCGCTGTTGCAACGCGTTTTCGTTTGAGCGTTTAAGGCGGTTGCGCCGATGAAAAAACGACGTCGAAGCGCGGTTTTCAAACGATAAAATTTTTTAGACAATAAAAAACGACGGAAAAAGCGTTCGCTTCTTCCGTCGTTTTTCGTTTCTTGCGGCGCGGAGAGCGCGAATCGGCGTTTCGACTCGCGCTCTTACGTCGACCAACGGCTTAAACCGTTATCACTTTTGGACTTCCGTCAACGCTTTGTAGTATTCGTAGCGCTTGTAGATTTCTTCTTGCGCTTGCGCTTCGTACATCGCGGCGGCTTCCGGATTGATGCGTTTCAGCGACTTGAAGCGGTTTTGCTTCGCTTCGAAGTCTTTCAACGCGCCTTCCGGAGCCTTGCTGGCGAGTTGGAACGGTTTTTCCAAACGCGGGTCGTAAGACCAAAGCGGCCAGTAACCGCACTTGACGGCTTCTTTTTGAAGTTCCATACCGGTCTTCATATCGACGCCTTGCGCGATGCAGTGCGAGTACGCGATGACGAGCGACGGGCCGTTGTACGATTCCGCCGCGACGAGCGTTTTGATCGCGTGCGCCGGGTTCGCGCCGAGCGAAATTTGACCGACGAAGCACGTGCCGTAAGAAACGGCCATCATACCGAGGTCTTTTTTGCCCGTCGCTTTACCGCTCGCGGCGAATTTCGCGACCGCGCCCTTCGGCGTCGATTTCGACGCTTGACCGCCGGTGTTCGAGTAAACTTCGGTGTCGAGAACGAGGATGTTGACGTCCTTCGTCGACGCGACGACGTGGTCGAGCCCGCCGTAACCGATGTCGTACGCCCAACCGTCGCCGCCGATGATCCACGCGCTGCGGCGGACGAGGTAGTCGGCCGACATTTCGAGGAGCTTCGCTTGTTCGCAGTCGCAGTTAAGTTCCGCGAGTTTCGCTTTAAGTTCTTTGACCCAAGCGCGTTGTTGCGCGATTTCGCCTTCGGTTTCCTGTTTGTTGCCGAGGAGGTTTTCGACCAGCGCGTCGCCGAGTTGGTCTTTCTTCGCGACGAGGATTTCCTTCATAAAGCCGACTTGTTGGTCGACCGCGGCGCGCATACCGAGACCGAATTCGGCGTTGTCTTCGAACAAGGAGTTCGCCCAAGCCGGGCCGCAACCGTCGGCGTTCGTCGTGTACGGCGTCGTCGGGAGGTTGCCGCCGTAAATCGAGGAGCAACCGGTCGCGTTCGCGATCAACATGCGGTCGCCGAAGAGTTGCGTAACCAGTTTGACGTAAGGCGTTTCGCCGCAACCCGCGCAGGAGCCCGAGAACTCGAAGAGCGGGAGCAGGAGTTGCGAACCCTTGACGGTGTCGACCTTCGCTTTGGAGCGGTCGTAGTCCGGAATCGTGAGGAAGTAATCCCAGTTGGCGCGTTCCGCGGCTTCGTTGGCGATCTTGTTTTCGAGGTTGATCGCTTTCTTGCCTTCTTCCGTCTTGTTCTTGGCCGGGCAGACGTAAACGCACATACCGCAACCGGTGCAGTCGTCCGGCGCGACTTGGAGCGTGAATTTCTTGCCTTCGAATTCCTTCGTTTTCGCGTCGACCGATTTGAACGATTCCGGCGCGCCGTCGGCGGCGTCGTAAATCTTCATACGGATCGCGGCGTGCGGGCAGACGAGCGAGCAGTTGCCGCATTGGATGCAGGTTTCGCTATCCCAAATCGGAATGTCGATCGCGATGCCGCGTTTTTCGTATTTCGTCGTGCCGACCGGGAAGGTGCCGTCCGCCGTCGGGAGCATATCTTTGACGGTGAGTTCTTCGCCGCGCGAGGCCAAGATTTCGCCGAGGACGTTCGTAACGAATTCCGGCGCGTCGCCGACGACGCCGTTGCGACGGTGGAACGTCGACGTAACTTGTTTCGGGTAATCGACTTTTTCGAGCGCCGCGAGGGACGAGTCGACCGCCGCGTAGTTCTTTTGAACGATTTCGTCGCCCTTCTTGCCGTAAACCTTCTTAATACTGGCTTTGATGTAGCCGATCCCTTCGTCGACCGGCATAAAGTCGCCGAGCTTGAAGAAGCAGGTTTCCATAACGGTGTTGATGCGACCGCCCATGCCCGCCGCTTTCGCGACTTTGACCGCGTCGACGACGTAGAATTCGAGTTCTTTCTCGACGATCTCTTGTTGGAGTTCGATCGGGAGGTGATCCCAAACTTCCGCGGCGCCGTACGGAGCGTTCAAGAGGAACGTCCCGCCCTTGACGATCGTCGAGAGCATATCGAGCTTTTGCGTGAAGACGAATTGGTGGCACGCGACGAAATTCGCTTGGTAAATCAGGTACGAACCCTTGATCGGGCGCGGCGAGAAGCGGAGGTGCGAAACCGTAACGGCGCCGGCTTTCTTCGAGTCGTAAACGAAGTAGCCTTGGCTGAAGTTTTCGGTGTATTCGCCGACGATTTTCGTCGTTTCTTTGTTCGCGCCGACGGTGCCGTCGCTACCGAGACCGTAGAAGATGCAACGACGAACGTCGTCCGCTTCGGTCGAGAAGGTCGGATCGTAGTCGAGGCTGAGGTTCGTGAGGTCGTCTTTGACGCCGATCGTGAACTTTTTCTTCGGAGCGTCTTTCGCGAGTTCGTCGAAGATACCCTTGACCATCGCCGGGGTAAAGTCTTTCGACGCGAGGCCGTAACGACCGGCGGCGACGAACGGAAGCGCGCCTTCCCAGTTGCGAACGAGCGCGGAGACGACGTCGAGGTAAAGCGGTTCGCCGCCGGCGCCCGGTTCCTTCGTGCGGTCGAGGACGGCGATTTTCTTGACCGTCTTCGGCAACGCGGCGACGAACGCGGCTTCGTCGAACGGACGATAAAGACGGACGTTGACCATACCGACGTTCTTATCTTTACCGATGAAGTCGATATATTCTTCGACGATACCGGAACCGCTCGCCATAATAACGATAACGTTTTCGGCGTTCGGGTCGCCGTAGTAGTCGAAAATGCGGTATTGGCGACCGGTCAACTTCGCGAACTTGTCCATTTCTTCTTGGACGATAGCCGGAACGGCGTCGTAGGTCGGGTTGCACGCTTCGCGGCTTTGGAAGAAGACGTCCGGGTTTTGCGCCGTGCCGCGGATGACCGGGCTGTGCGGATTGAGGGCGCGTTCGCGGAAGTTGCGGACGGCGTCGAGATCCATCATTTCGCGGACGGTCGATTCCGGCAGTTTTTCCAGTTTGTTGACTTCGTGCGAGGTGCGGAAACCGTCGAAGAAGTGCAGGAACGGAACGTGGCTGCGGTGCGTGGCGGAATACGAGATCATCGCCATATCGTGCGTTTCTTGAACCGTGCCGCCGCAGAGCATCGCCCAACCGCAGGAGCGGGTCGCCATCACGTCGGAGTGATCGCCGAAGATCGAGAGCGCGTGCGAGGCGATGCAACGAGCCGTAACGTGGAAGACGGTCGGCGTTTGTTCGCCGGCGATCTTGAACATATTCGGAATCATCAAGAGGAGACCTTGCGACGCCGTGAACGTGCAGGTCAGCGCGCCCGCTTGCAACGAGCCGTGAACGGCGCCCGCCGCCCCGGCTTCGCTTTGCATTTCGACGACTTGCGGAATCGTGCCGAAGAGATTTTTCTTGCCTTTCGCGGCCCAGTCGTCGGTCAGTTCGCCCATCGTCGACGACGGCGTGATCGGGTAAATGGCCATTACTTCGTTGCAAAGATGCGCGATCATCGCGGCGGCTTCGTTGCCGTCGCACATGACGAAGCGTTTTTCGTCGCTCATTTAAGTCTCCTAGTAAAATATTCGTTCGGGGCGCCTCTATAGGGCGTCGCAAGGAAACGCGTTCCGATCGCTCGCGATGAAAAGAGGTCGCGACCGGGACGTTGCGCGGGGCGGGCGTACCCGTCCTATATTTTTTGCCCTCATTCTACCTCCAGTTTCGACTTTTGGCAAGCGGGGGGCGACGTTACTTTTTTATTTCCGTCCGCTTAG
>JAFSFF010000444.1 GCA_017435375.1 Thermoguttaceae bacterium | reverse complement strand
CGGCGCGATCAACAGCCCGTAAAGCGACATCGCGGCGATAATCTGCGCGATCACCTTCAAGCCGTACGCGTCGAAAAAGTGGTAAACGAAGAACAAAATCGACGCGGTAACGACCCAACGGTACGACACGGCGCCGACCGTGTAAAGCGCGAACCAACCTTGATTTCGCTTCGGCAAAAACGGGTCTTCCTGCTGCTCCATCCCCAAAAACCACGACGAAGCCTTTTGCGTCATAATCTTCGTCGCTTTTTGACGCATGTTCGGAATTTCGAGCAAGTCCGACAGCAGGTAGTAACCGTCGTAGCGCAGCAACGGGTTCATGTTGAACACGATCGTGCTAAGCGACGAAATGAACATCACGTTCAAGCACATATAGTGCAACACGTTCTCGTTCGTAAACCACCAAATAAAAGTGCATATCGCCGCTAAAGTACACTCGACGAAAACGCCGGCCACGACGATTCCCGCGCGCTTCCATTTGCTCGGAATCATCCAAGAGTCCGACACGTTGCAATACAAGCACGGCGTCAACACCAGAATCATCACGCCGAGCTCGTGACACTCGCCTCCCCAATATTTACACGACAGGCCGTGCCCGAACTCGTGCAGCACCTTCGTTAGAGCGAGCGTAATACTCAGCAAAATAAGGTTTTCCGGCCCGAAAAACTGTTGAAACTCCGGCAGCTTCGAGCGGAAATGGTCGAACTCGATCCCGACCAGCAGGAGCGCGGCCGCCATCAACACCAAGCAAAGGCAAAGCGTTACCGGATGGAAGCACCATCGGACGTAAGGCATGAGCCAGTCGAAAAAGCGGTTCGGGTCGACGCCTTTAAAACGAATCGCCAAAATGTTCGAACACTGCGCCATCACCTCCTTGCGACGGCGTTTTTTGCGCCGCTTCAGGAGTTCGTGCCCTTGGTCCGGAACGCCGACGACGATCAAGCTGCATTGGTGCAACTGCCCGACGAACGACTGAATCTCTTCCAGCGTAATCTTTTGCGGAGGAAAGCGCGCCTCGAACGCCTCCTTGATCGCGTCGAGACTTTTCGTTCCGTCGAGCTGTTCTAAGATGAAATATTCCTCGTCTTGGAAACGATAATATTTCAAGCCGATCGGGTCTTTGACGATCCAATACGACCGCCCGAGATACGTCGCGCGCTTGGCTTCGAGATCGCTCCGCGCGTAAATCGACAACACCCGTTCCGCGCTCGAAACCAGACTGTCGGCCAACGAAGCCATTCGCTTTCCTCTTTACTTCTTTTCGTTTAACTCGTTAAATTTCGGTCTTTTCCGCTTCGCGTCGCGTTTCGAACGCTCAAAGGGAGCCGGTCAAGGAGCTTTTCGGAACGTTCGCGGACGCCGCCGTCGGAGCGGAAGCGTTCGGCGCGACCGCCGGTTCGTCGACGCAAACTTCGACCGTAACCAACGCGCCGGGGTTCAACAACCAATAACCGGCCGCGTTCTTTTGGTTCGCGACGTCGGCGTAAAAGTAATAGTGTCCCGACTCGACCGTCTGACGTACGTAAACGACTTTCCCTTCGAGCTTTTGCGGTTGACCGCCGGGACGCTTCACCTCGACGACGACCTTTTTGTCGGCGATCGTCTCCGGCGCGTAACGGTCGGCGGGAATCGAACCGTTAATTTGCACTTTGTCGTAACGAACGATTTTCAGGATTTCGTCCCCTTCGCGGAGCCATTGGCCTTCGTTTTGCATCACGTCGTCGATAATCCCGTCGATCGGCGCGACCAACTTGCGGTCTTCGATCGCGACGTCGGCGGCGTTGACGCGAGCTTTGGCGACCTTCACTTTTTCTTGGTTGACTTCGAGGTCGAACTTCGCCTTGTCGATCGCTTTCATCGAACGAACGTATTCGTAATACTTTTCTTGAATTTCTTCCGGCGAAATCGAACCCGGCATCGTTTTGTTCAACGAGTCGGCGCGCTTGTACGACGCCTGCGCGACCTGCGCCGCCGCGACCGCGACTTCGACTTCAAGTTCTTTCGCCGCCTCTTTTTCCGAGACGAGCAATTCTTGTTCCGCGACGATTTTTTGCTCGACCAGCTCCGCGTCCTTTTGTTTCCCGAGAACGTCGCCCTTGCGCACTTGCGTTCCGCGCAGGAGCGGACGACGCTTCGTCGTTCCGTCTTCGCCGACGACGAGCGCGCCGCTTTCGTCGCGTTCGCAGAGCCCGAGTTCGACGAGCAACCCTTGCCCGTTCGCGCTAATGAGCGCTTCGTACCCCTCGCCCTTCGGAATAACGACGGTCGCGTTCGGAACGACGACTCGTCCGTCTTTCTCGTAAACGCCGGACGCCGCCCCGACGTTCGCAACCGTCGGCGCGACGCTCTCGCGACCCAACGACGCGGGAACCTGGAAAGAGGTCGCCGAACTCGTCGCCGGGACGTTCGGGCTCTCCATCAAAGCGCGTTCCAAATCGTCGTTTGCCCAAATCGCGACGTTCGACGCCGCCGTCAACGTTAAAATCGCCGCGACGGTCAGGCGCGTTTTCCGTTCGAATCTCGTTTTCATTTTCGTCGTCTTCTCCCGACGTTTACTGTTTATCTCGTTAAATTTCAACGCTTTTAATCGTCTCACTCGAACCAGAAGAGAACCGTTTTTTGCAGGAACGCGACCAATTCGTTAAAGCAGACGTACCCGAGCGGACGTTTGCCGCAGTACACCTTCGCCGAAACTCCGGCGCCGGCGCGCGTCCCTTCCGGAAGCGACTCCGGATCGTCGATGGTCGCCCGCATTTGCACGGTCGTTTCCTCCGTTCCGCGATTTTCGGCGCGGTCGTGTTCCTCGATAATGGTCGCGCCGTAATTTTTCGACGGGTCGACCATCATCACGAACTTCGCGCGGAGGGCCGCTTCCGGATCGTTCGCTTGCAACTTGCGGAAGTAACCGTCGATATGTCCCATCCGCTTTTCCGGCATTTGGAGTTCGAGAATCAAACCGTCCTCCGGTTTCGCGACTTCGAGCAAAATTTGGCCGGGTTGCACCGGTCGACTGCGGAGTTTATTTTCCAAGTCGAACGTCATCACCGTTCCGTCGATGGGCGAACGGACGATCAAATCGTCGCGACGAGCGTTCAAAATCTTTTGTTGCAACAGAAGCGTTCGTTCGCGTTCGACGTATTGCGCCAACTGTCCGGCGACGCGAATCCGCTCCGCGTCTTTCGCTTGATAGCTCGCTTCTTTAAGGGCGAGAATCTGTTTGCGCGTTTCGTTCAACTCGCCGTCGGTCTTCTGCCATTCGGCCTCCAACTCGTTGTTCGACAAAACTAACAACACGTCGCCCGCTTTGACGCTTTGCCCGTGTTTCACCTCGACTTTGTCGACTTTCCCGGCTTCGCGAGCGAAAATGTTATGACGCACGAGCGGCTGGAGCGTTCCGTCGCAGTGCATATTGAAGTTCCAAGGAACCAAAATCAGCGCTAAAATCAACGCCAAGACCGCCGCCGAAATCGAAATCGTCTTCGGCAGGTTCCGCGCGGCGACCAAAACCTTCGACTTGCCGATCGTTCGCCAAAGCCAGCCGAGGAAAATCGAGTTGTGTTCGAGCGAGTTTCCGATCGCGACGCGAGCGTGTTCGACGACGATCTCGACGCGCTTCATCGTATGTTCCGAAACGCGAGCGTTTTCGATCTGTTCGACGATCAGCGCGCCGAACGGCGGGTCGACGATCATCTTATCGCGCTCCGTTTCGTCGGCGTCGTTTTCGTCGGTGCGACGCGGAATCAACGGATAAACGGCGATCGCCTTCGTGTGCGACGCGTCGACGTATTCCTCGATCGCCGTCTCGACCTGCGGCGCCAACTGCGACGAATCGCCGGTGTAAATAATCGGCTCGTTCGCCGCGACGACCGCCGTCGCCAAGTCGCCGAGAAGCCGCGCCGTTTCGGAACGTTTGTCGACCATATCTTGCCCGGAAACCGCCTCGACGCGGGCTTTGCGACCGCGGCAAATCGCGATCGAAACGCGGTCGCATTCGATCAAACGGCGGCCTTCGTTCGCGACGGTGTAAACGGTTTCCTTAAAGTCGAGCGTTTTATGAATGTTGCGCGTAAAATCTTCAAGCTGCGTCCAAAGATTTTGACGGTCGCTGAAATTCTTGAGTTGTCGATTTTTATAAAACTCGGCGGCGTAACGGGTTACCTGACGCACAAATTGCAGATACCCCTTTTGCGCGGCGGGGTTCGAGTCCGGACGTTGGAAGATTTCGACGATCCCGACGCGCTCCAGCTCCGTCGCGACGACGCCGACGACGACGAGGAAGTCGGTCGGGTTTCCGCCTTCGTTCGCGCCCTCGCCTCCGGAATGCGGCGGAACGATCATATCGTTTTCATTCGAACGAAGCGCGTGGTATAGGAGCGCCGAGTGCGTTTTGTTCGCCTCCTCGTCCTCGTGCAATTTCGCTTCTTGCAAATTGACCTGATACCCAAGCGAAAGCCGCCCCGTCTCGTCCGCCGACCAAAAAGCGCCGCCGACCGCGCCCAACGCCGTTACGACGCGGGGCAAAAACTCGGCTTGAAACTCTTCGGGCGACGCGTCGGAACGCGAAATTTCCGCAATTTCGTTGACAAGAACGCGGATCTGGCGTTTCGTTTGCTCCAACAAACTCGAATCGTAACGCTGCTCGGAACTCATTTTTCTCGCTCAAAAATCGGTCGGGGCCGTTAAGCCGTTGTAAAAACGACGCCCCGAAATTCGCGCTTTTTCAGGGCGTCTTCGTCGTTATCGGCATTTTGCGCCGTCGACTCGATTGTTTTTCGGTAAAATTTTCTTAAACGCAAAACTATTGGACGCGCCAAAATCGAACGAGTTCCCGTCTCGTCGGTCGATTTCGCGACGTTATTCATTAGCGCCGCGGCTTAAAACGCCGCTCCCCCTTGCGAAAACCCGCGGGTTAGATATAATAAACGAAACGCCGTCGTCTCCAAAGCGCGTCCGATATTTAATTATACGCGTTTGTCCGCCGGCGCCAAGGGCCACCGCTTTCCCATCTCGCCGCTTTCGATATTTTAAGGAGCGTTCGATGCCTTCCGATCCGCGCGTCGCCGTTTATCCCGGTTCCTTCGACCCGATCACGCTCGGGCATCTCAACGTGATCGAGCGCGCCAGCCGCCTCTTCGACCGTTTAATCGTCGCGGTCGGCGTCAATTCGCAAAAAGCGCCTTGGTTCACGCCGGAAGAGCGTTGCGAACTCATTCGCCGCTCGACGGTCGGGCTCGCGAACGTCGAAACGCGCGTTTACGAAGGCTTAACCGTCCGCTTCGCCAAAGAAGTCGGCGCTCGCGTCGTCGTGCGCGGCGTTCGCCCGATCACCGACCTTCCCGCCGAACTAACGCTAATGATGGCGAACCGCCGACTCGAACCGGAAGTCGAAACGCTCTTCCTCATCGCCGACGGCGAACTCGCGCACGTTTCCAGCACGTTAATCAAAGAAATCGCCGGCGCGGGCGAAGAAGCGGCGTTGCGACCGTTTTTGCCCCCGTGCGTCGTCGACGCGGTG
>JAFSFF010000443.1 GCA_017435375.1 Thermoguttaceae bacterium | reverse complement strand
TTCGAACAGGTCGTCGTCGCCGCCTCGACCGCGTGATTCAACGCGTCGACGCTCGTGTACAAAATTTGCGTTTTCGGCAACGTTTTCATCAATTCCGGATCGTCGATCGACCAGGTCGGGTAGATGCATTCGTAAGCGATCGCCGGTTTGTGTTGCTTGGCCGGAATCGAAGCGACGGCGACGCGGTTCCCCTCGGTGCCGGTGCCGTGCGTCAGGTTGATCGCGAGAATCGGCGCGGCTTCGGTCGGCGCAAACGCATACGAGTAAAGGTCTTCCGCCGTTTTCCCCGGATTTTTGAGCAGAATCGCGACGCTCTTGGCCGCGTCGATCGGGCTTCCGCCGCCGATCCCGACGACGCCTTGCGCCCCGAACTCGACCGCGACTTTCAGCGCTTCGTCGATCGCCTCGACTTCCGGATTCGGACGGTTTTTGTCGAAGAGAACGTACTCGACGCCCGCCGCTTCGAACGCCGCGGTAATCGTCGGCCAAGCGCCGCTCTTCTTATACGCCGACGGCGACGAAACGACGATCACGCGGTCGACGCCCCGCGCTTTCATATCGCGAGCGACGTCGGCGACCTTTTGAATCGCGCCGCAACCGAAATAAATCAGCGAACGCGCCCGAATTTCCTTCACGTCGTTCAAGTTCAAATATTTTTCCATCATTGGTCGTTCTCCTTTATCTATCGGCTTTTTCGGCGTTTCGGAAAAGCGACGCGCTCCCGTTAGTTCGCCGTTTGCGAAGCGCGTCCGACGACGCGAAACGTCGCCGTTCCCCCTTATTGTACGCGACGCCAAGCAAAATGGAAGCCGAGCGCCTCGCTTTCTTGCGGAAAAACGCGAAATCGGCCCGTCGCTTCGTCGACGCGAATCGATATAAGCGCGACTTATATATTAGCGTTTCTTATACATTAGCAAAACTTATCGACCAAAACGCCTCCTTCTTTATCAAAATTATACATTTTACATATTTTATCCATCTTTCCCACATCGCGCCAAGCAACGTCTAAAATCGGAAAAAAGAAGGGAAAAAGACTGTTTCATCGCTTTCCCCCGATTGTAAAAAAAAGCGAAACGATTAAAATAACGGAAGAAAATTTTGCGTCGACCGCTCGCGAAAGCGTTTCGACGGCGTTTCAAATTACCCAATTTAACGCGCCGCCGACGTTTTCTCTATTTTTAACGGTCGACGCCCGTCAAGTTTCAAAAAATAACGCTAAACGGAGAATAAAAGACATGAGACGAGCGAAGATCAGCGTCATCGGAGCGGGCAACGTCGGCGCCACCACCGCGCAATACTGCGCTATGGCCAACTTGGGCGACGTCGTCCTTTTGGACATCCCGCAAGCCGGCGATATGCCGAAAGGTAAAGCTCTCGACCTGTTCGAAGCCTCCCCGCTTCTCGGCTACAACGCCAACATCACCGGCACGAACGATTACGCCGACACCGCGAACAGCGACGTCGTCGTCGTTACCGCCGGCATCCCGCGCAAACCGGGCATGAGCCGCGACGACCTCCTCGCCACCAACGCGAAGATCGTCTCCTCCGTCGCCGAACAAATCGCGAAAACGAGCCCGAACGCGGTCGTTATCGTCGTCAGCAACCCGCTCGACGCGATGACCCAACGTATGCTCGAAGTTACGAAGTTCCCGCCGGAACGCGTCATCGGTCAAGCGGGCGTTCTCGACGCCGCGCGCTTCTGCGCTTTCATCGCGATGGAACTTAACGTCGCGGTCGAAGACGTCAACGCGATGCTCCTCGGCGGTCACGGCGACACGATGGTTCCGCTCGCCAGCTGCGCGTCGGTCAACGGTATTCCGGTCACCCAACTCATCTCGGCCGAACGTATGGCGGAAATCGTCGCTCGCGCCCGCACCGGCGGCGGCGAAATCGTCAAACTCCTCGGCACCGGCAGCGCGTTCTACGCTCCGGCCGCCGCGACGGCCAGCATGGTCGAAGCGATCGTTCGCGACCAAAACCGCGTCGTCGCGGTCGCCGCGTACTGCGACGGCGTCTACGGCGTCGACGGTTACTACGTCGGCGTTCCGGTCGTCCTCGGCGACGGCGGCGTCAAGAAGATCGTCGAACTCCAAATGACCGACGAAGAAAAAGGCCTCTTCGCGAACAGCGTCCAAGCCGTCCGCGACCTCGTCTCCACGATGCACGGTCTCGTCGGCTGAATTCGCTAAACGTCGAAACCGAACGACTTCGCGCCGCGACGTTCTTCAACGACGCGGCGCGCTTTCTCCGTTCGCCAAATTTCGACGCGCGATTCAAACGCTTCCGCCTAACGTTAAAAGCCGCTTGTTTTTCGGGCCGCTTTTAGCGTCGGGCGGCGTTTTTCTTGCGTCGTTTCCAAGAGCGACTTCAACGCGGTTTCCGCTCGACCGTTCGAGGAGCGCCGAGGAGTTTTATGTCGTCTTCGCGTTTTTCCTTCGTCGGTCTCGCCGTTTTCTGCGCCGTCGCGACGTTCGCGCTTTTCGCCGTCGCCGTTTGTCGCGACCCGAGCGTTTTGACGACGTTTCCGCCCCCTTGCGTTTTCCGCAAAGCGACCGGAATCTATTGTCCCGGTTGCGGTTCGACGCGGGCCCTGCGAGCGTTGTTCGCAGGCGATTTTCTCGCCGCGCTTCGTTATAATCCCTTCTCGATCGCCGTTCTTTTCGCGCTTCCGACTCTTCTCGTTCTCCGTCGTCCGAAATTTCGCGCCGTTTATTACCGCCTCGGCGTCGTCGTTTGCGCCGTCGTTCTCGTCTTTACCGTTCTGCGCAACCTTCCGTTTCCGGCGTTCGACTTTTTGCGCCCGCCGACCGCCCGCTAACCTCGTTTTTTTGCTTATTTTCTCGATATATTATAAGCGCGGCGCGGAAACGCCGATCCCATTTTCAATTCGCCCCGCCTTGTTTTTCTCCGCCGCGTCGAGTAAAATAAAAACGAACGTCGCGTTTTGCCGTTCCCAATTTCGCCAAACCTTCTATTTCCCTCCCTTTTACCGCGCGAGGTTCGTTATGTTTTGCCCGAAATGCGGAAATCCTCTCCCCGCCAACGCGCGTTTTTGCTCGCTTTGCGGCGTCGCGGTTCGTTCGAACGCTTCGCCGGGAATGGAGTCGCCGCTCGGCGCGTCGTCGTTCGAAACGTCCGGCGCTTCCGGAACTTCTTACGCTTCCTCGAATCCTTACGCGGAGCCCTCGCCGTCCGACCCTTACGCGCCGTCCGATTGGAGCGACGCCGCGAATATTCCCGATTACTTAATTTGGAACGTTTTATCGACGCTTTTCTGCTGTCCGCCGCTTGGGGTCGCCGGGATTATTTTTTCGATTCAAACGAACTCGGCCAAAACGCGATGC
Organism: Thermoguttaceae bacterium; assembly: GCA_017435375.1. Classification (GTDB taxonomy): domain Bacteria; phylum Planctomycetota; class Planctomycetia; order Pirellulales; family Thermoguttaceae; genus RUG369. The sequence continues at coordinate 8,083 of JAFSFF010000443.1, read as the reverse complement.
GATTTTGAAGCGGCCAAGCGTCATTCGTCGACGGCGAAAACGCTCCTCGTCGTCGGCGCCGTCGTCGGCGGACTTCAAATTCTCCTTTCGTTCCTTTGGATCGCGTTGACGACGGCGATCGAGGTCGGCTCTCTCGGCGCATTTTAACGTTCTTTGCAAAGTCCCTGTTTCGCCCATTTTAACTCGCCGTCAAAACGCACGAAAACGGCGGCGAGATTCCGACTCGACGTTAAAATCGGCAATTTATTTAAAACAGGCGATTTACAGTTAGAAGGCTCTTCCTTTTTTTCGAGAAAATCGCAAAAAAAACGAGCGTTCCCACCTTACGCGTCGCGACGTATCCTTGACGAAAACACAAGAAGCGCTAAAATTTTAACGATTTTACCTCGTCGCCGGGGAAATTTCGGAAATTCGCGCCCTCTCCCCCCCGACGCGCCCCCGAGTCGACGACGAAACGAAAATCGCTCCGACGCTCGCCCGCCCGCATTCCAAACGGGAATCGGCGACGCGCCGCCAGAATAACGCAACACGGGAGATTACTATGCCGAAAATTGTCGTTCTTGACCCCTTGGCCGAAGACGGTTTGAAAATGATGCAAGACGCCGGGCTCGAATACGAAGTTCGCACCGGCCTCAAAGGCGAAGAACTGCGCCAAACGTTGACCGAATTCGACGGCGCGATCTGTCGCAGCGGCGTCAAAATCACCGCCGAAGCGCTCGAAGGCAACAAACGGCTCAAGGCGATCGCTCGCGCCGGCGTCGGCGTCGACAATATCGACCTCAAAGCGGCGACCCGCGCGGGCGTCGTCGTGATGAACACTCCCGGCGGCAACACCGTCTCGACCGCCGAGCAAACGTTCGCGTTGATGCTCGCGTTGAGCCGCAACACCTGCGCCGCGAACCAATCGCTCGTCGAAGGTCGTTGGGACCGCAAAAAGTTCACCGGTCGTCAACTCGGCGGCAAAACGCTCGGTATCGTCGGGATGGGGCGCATCGGTCAAACGGTCGCCAAGTTTGCGAAAGCGTTCGACATGAAGATCGTCGCGTTCGACCCGTACCTCTCCGCCGCTCGCGCGCAAGAATTGGACGTCAAACTTTACGACTCCGTCGCCGAATTTTTGCCGATTATCGACTATTTGACCGTTCACACGCCGCTGACCGACGCGACCCGCAACCTGATTTCCGATAAAGAAATCGACGCGATGAAGCCGGGCGCCTGCCTGATTAACTGCGCTCGCGGCGGGATTTACAATATGGACGCGCTTGTCCGCGGCCTCGACTCCGGCAAGCTCGGCGGCGTCGCGCTCGACGTTTACCCGGAAGAACCGTATACCGAAAGCCCGCTTTTCGGTCGTCCGAACGTCGTCTGCACCCCGCACCTCGGCGCCAGCACCGCCGAAGCGCAAATGAACGTCGCGTTGGAAGCGGTCGAACTTTTGATCGACTACCTGAAAAACGGCGTCATCCGTCAAGCGGTCAACTTCTCGTCGCTCGACCCGAAAACGCTCGCCGAACTTCACGGCTCGCTCGACTTGGCGTACCGTCTCGGCGTTTTCGCGCAACAAGTCGCGCCGGGCGCCGTCTCGACCTGCAAAATCGAGTATAAGGGCGAATTGGCGCGCAAAAACACGACGCTCGTTACCTCGGCCTTCTGCTCCGGCTACCTGACCGGCGTGATGGGCGAAGAAATCAGCGTCGTCAGCGCGGCGCCGATGATGCAAGAGCGCGGCTTGAAAGTCGTCGAAGAAAAATGCGCGAAAACCGGCGACTTCAGCTCGGTCATTTCGATCGAACTCGAAACGGACAAAGGCTCCGTCTCGTTCGCGGGCGCGTTGTTCGGCGCTTCGATTCCGCGTCTGATCCTTTACAACAAACTCCGCATCGACGCGCACCTCGACGGCGCGCTCCTCGTTACGACGCAACCGGACCAACCGGGCGTCGTCGCCGCGTTGGGCGCGACCTCGGCGAAACACGGCTCGAATATCGCGCATATGACGCTCGGCCGCAACTTCCACGCGCCGGACGGGCTCGCGGTCAGCGTTTTGGCGCTCGACGGCGTCGTTCCGCCGGAACTTGTCGCCGACGTCGCCGCGTTGCCGCAAATTCACAGCGTCGTCGCCGCGCAACTCCCGGAACCGGGCCAATATCCGTCTTGGATGAACTGACGTTTCGTCGTCCGTTCGTCCGTTAGTCGAACGCTTTCGCGCCGTTGACCGCGTCTTTGCGACGTCGGTCAAACGGCGTTTTTTGCGTTTTCGAACGCGTCGATTTTCCGCCTTTTCGCCCGAACTTCGACGTTCAATTCTTCCCTATTTTTTCCAATTTAACCGCAATTTCTTCCGAAAGGCCTTCGATATGACCTCCGAACGCGCTTCCCTTTCCGCCGCTTCAAACGCGGACGCTCTCCGCGCCTCTTCTTCCGCCGCCGTCGACGCGGCTCCTTGGGAGTTGGTCGTCGTCGGAGGCGGCCCCGCCGGATTGGCCGCCGCGGTCGCCGCTTTCGACTCGGGCTTGAAGCGCGTTTTGATTCTCGAACGCGAAAACGAACTCGGCGGCGTTCTTAACCAATGCGTTCACAACGGTTTTGGTCTCCGCCGTTTCAAAGAAGAGCTGACCGGGCCCGAATACGCCGGACGTTTTATCGACGAGATTAAAAAACGCGAAATCGCCGTCGAGTTGGAAGCGACCGTTTTGGACGTCGCTCGCGAAGACGGCTCCGACGTCGCCGACGCTCCGCTCGTTATCCGCGCCGCGTCGCCGACCTTTGGCTTCCGAACGATTCGCGCGAAGTCGGTCGTCCTCTCGACCGGTTGCCGCGAACGCACCCGCGGCGCGATCGGCGTCCCGGGCGACCGTCCGAGCGGCGTCTTCACCGCGGGCGCGGCGCAACGTTACGTCAACCGCGAAGGCGAACAAGTCGGACGCCGCGTCGTCATTCTCGGCTCCGGCGACATCGGCCTCATTATGGCGCGCCGCTTGACGCTCGAAGGCGCTAAAGTGTTGGCTGTCGTCGAGTTAATGCCGTATTCGAACGGTTTGACGCGCAACGTCGTCCAATGCTTGCAAGACTTCGACATTCCGCTTTACTTGGCGCACACGGTCGTTCGCGTCGAGGGCGACCGCCGCCTTGAAAAGGTCGTCGTCGCGAAAGTCGACGAAAAACGCGCGCCGATTCCCGGAACGGAAATCGAATTCGACTGCGACACGCTTCTCCTTTCGGTCGGTTTGATTCCGGAAAACGAAGTCGCCCGCGCCGCGAACGTCGAAATCGACCGCCGGACGAACGGCCCGGTCGTTTCGCAACGCCGCGAAACTTCGATTCCGGGCGTTTTCTCTTGCGGCAACGCGTTGCACGTACACGACTTAGTCGACTTCGTTTCGGAAGAGGCGGAAGAAGCCGGGCGCAACGCCGCCGAATTCGTTCTCGAAACCGCGCCCGCCGCCGACGCCGCGACGCCGATCGTCGTTCGCAACGGCGCTTACGTCAATTACGTCGTTCCGCAACGCCTCGACCGCGACGCGCTTCCGGAGCAAATCCCGCTCTTCTTGCGGGTCTCGAACAATTTCGCGAACAAGCGCCTCGTCGTCCGCGCCGGCGACGCTTCGGGCCCGATTTTGAAGGAACTGCGCCGTCAACGCGTCGCGCCCGCCGAAATGGAACGAATCGTTTTGACTCGCGACGCCGTCGCCGGGCTCGACGCCGCCGAAATTATCGTTTCGCTCGAAGATTAACGACGCCGAAATATCGTTCGGGGAAATCCAAGCCCCTTGTCAACGCGGCGAACCGCTCGTTTCCGACCATTCGCCGCGCCGCTTTTCTTCCCCCCGCTTTGTCGTTTTGCCTATTTTAACGTCCGTCGCCCGATTTAAGGAGTTCGAATGCCGGAAATTCGCGAATTGTCGAAGAGTATGATCAACAAAATCGCGGCGGGCGAAGTCGTCGAGCGACCGGCGAACGTCGTTAAGGAACTCGTCGAAAATTCGGTCGACGCCGGAGCGAAGCGAATCGAAATCGTCGTCGAAAAGAGCGGTTCCGACTTAATTAAAATCGTCGACAACGGGTGCGGAATCGCGGCGGAGCAGCTCGTTTTGGCGCTTTCGCCGCACTCGACGAGCAAAATTTCCGAAGCGGACGACCTTTTCCGCATTTGCACGCTCGGTTTTCGAGGCGAAGCGCTCGCGTCGATCGCCGAAGTCAGCCAACTTGTCTTGAGCAGTCGAACGGCGGACTCGGAGGCGGGCGCGCAAATCCGGAGCGACGGCGGCGTTTTCGACGAAATCGTCCCCTGCGGCCGTCCGGTCGGAACGACGGTCGAAGCGCGCAACCTCTTCTTCAACGTCCCGGCGCGACGCAAATTTTTAAAGAGTCCGACGACCGAATTCGGGCACATTTCCGAAGCGGTCGTCCGCATCGCGCTTCCGCGCCCCGACGTTCATTTCATCTTAAAACACAACGGACGAACGGTTTACGACCTTCCCGCGACCAACGACCGCAAAGAGCGAATCGGACGCGTTTTCGGCGCCGACGTCGCGACGCGTCTCGTCGAGATTGAAAGCGAGTACAAAAACGTCAAAGTAACCGGTTTCGTCGGGCTCCCCGATTTGAGTCGCGGCTCGCAAAGTCTTCAATACATCTTCCTGAACGGGCGGCACATTCGCGACCGCGCCCTCCAACACGCGCTGACCGAAGCGTATCGCGGACTCCTCGTTTCCGGACGCCATCCGGTCGCTTTTTTGAATATCGCGACGCCGCCGGATTTTGTCGACGTCAACGTTCACCCGTCGAAGTTGGAAGTCCGTTTCGTCGACGGTCAAGCGATTTACGCGAGCGTTTTGGGCGCGATTCGCGACAAATTTTTGCGCTCCGACTTGACGAGCCGCCCGAACGACGCCGAACTCGACGCCGCCGCGCGCCGAACGCAAACCGCGTTCGCCAAAGACGTCGCGCAAGAACGTTCCCCGTCGTCCGCGCCGCCGAATCGCCCGACGTCCCCCGCCGTTTCCGCCTCCTCGACGTCCGTCGACGAACCGACCGCCGAAGTTCGCGAACTCCGGTTCGTTCCCGACGTCGACTCCCGCGATCCGATCGCCGCGCTCGACGAAAGCGTCGCCGAGGAACGCCGCCGCGACGTTCTCGGTTGGCTGACCGGCAAGTCGAAATCGAACGGCGCCCGGGCGAACGAATCGTCGAAAACGGCGGAAGCGACGCAAGACTCGAAAACGGCGGCTCTTTCCGGTTTATCTCAACCGTCTAAATCGCCCAGTTTATCCGATTCGGACGTCGTCGACGCCGCCAACGCCGCGCTCGACGAAGCGGCGGCCCTCGACGCGCCCCCGGTCGACGCGTTTCCGCAACGCCGCCCGACGCCGCCGACGGCCAATTTGGGAATCGGCGGAACCTCTGAATTTCGCAAATTTCCGCCTCTCGCGTCGAGCTTTTCCGCTCGCGGCGACGCGCCGAAATCGTCGTCCCCAACGTCGGAACCGACTTTTAAACCGGGAACGTTCGGCGGAACGCGGGACTTCGACGCTCCCGTCGCCGACAAATCGCTCGAATCCCCCAATTCCCCCAATTCGTCCAACTTGACGCGACCAGACGCCGATTCGCCGAACGCGACGCCGCCAAAGTCGACGCAACCGCAATTTTTTAACGCCGACGACGTCGCGGAATCCGAGCCGACAAGCGGCGGCCTTCGCGAACGCGTCGCCGCCAACAACGCCGGTCGGTTCCGCCCGAACGTTCCGCTCGAAAATCAGGTCGCGTACAACGCCGCCGGAAAACCGGTCGTCCAAATTTGCCGCCGTTATTTGGCGATGGAGGCGAAGGGCGGTCTCGCCGTCGTCGACCAACACGCGCTGCACGAGCGAATCCTTTACGAACGCTTGAAGGCGAATTTTTCCGCCGGAAAACTCGACGCGCAACGCCTCCTCGTTCCGGAAGTCGTCGATTTGACGCCGACGGAACGCCCGGTCGCGCTTGAAAATAGAGAACTTTTCGCGAATTTAGGGATTTTAGTCGACGATTTCGGCGGGTCGAGCGTCGTCGTCAACGGTTATCCGGCGATTTTGCGCGCCGCGTCGCCGTCCGAAATCTTCCTCGCGGCCCTTGCGACCCTTCAACGGAACCGCGGAAAACTCGAACGCGCCGACCTCCTCGACGAATCGCTCAAGCAAATGGCTTGCAAAGCGGCGATCAAAGCGGGCGATTCGCTCCGTCCCGACGCGATCGTCGAACTAATCGCCGCCGCGGAAGAGGAATTGCAGTCGCACCACTGTCCGCACGGGCGCCCGTCGACGCTCGTTTTTTCCGTTCAAGAAATCGACAAACTTTTCAAACGGCAATAAACGGCGCCCAACGCCAAACCGCGACGCCCGCAAAGTCGACTCGGTTTCTCGTTTTTATCGCTTGAGTCAAATAAAAAACGGCGAACGCCTTTCAACGTTCGCCGTTTTCTTCTTTTGTTTCGTCGTCCGGCCCAAATCCGCAACGCAATTAAATTATCGAAGCGTCAATACCAATATTGCTCCAAGCAAGGCTGATTTTCGTAAAGCCAATGGCGGATGAACTGACGGTCGGCGACGAAACTTTCGTCGACGTCGTCGAGCGTCGACACGTCGTGCCCGACGACGAGAACAACGTCTTCCGGCCCGGCTTGCGACAACGCCCAAACGATCGCGTCTTTGCGGTCGACGATAACGCTCGCTTTTTCGGGATTTTTGAACCCGAGCAACAAGTCGTCGAGCGCTTCTTGCGCCTGCGCTTGCGGCAAGTTTCCGCGAGTAACGACGACGTAATCGGCGGTCGACTCGGCGGCGCGCCCCATCAACGGGCGTTTGCTGCGGTCGGAATCGTTCGGAGCGCTCAACACGCAATAAATCGCGCCCGTTCCGGCGACGCTGCGCAACGTTTCGATCGTCTCGTTCAACGACTCCGGCGAACTCGCGCAATCGAGATAAACGCCGAACGGTTGTCCGCAGTCGATTTGCTCCATTCGTCCCGGGATATACTCGACGCGTTCGACGCCGCGAGCGATCGTTTTCAAGTCGATATTCCAAGCGACTCCTAAAGCGGCCGCCGCCAAGCAGTTGTAAATATGTTCTTTCCCAACGATGCGCGAACGAACCGGAGCGCCGTCCGTTCCGGCGACGATGTAAAACGTTTGTTCGCCGCGTTGCCGCTCGACCGGTCGCCCGGCGACGGCGCACTCGGTCGGCTGAATCCCGATCGTCAACGTCGGGCAGTTGATCAGGTGCAACGCCGCGTCGGTAACGCGGTCGTCGACGTTGCAAATCGCGATCGCGTCCTTCTTCAAATAGTCGAAAATCCGCATTTTAACGCGTCGGTACTGATCGACGGTGCGGTGATAGTCGAGGTGATCGCGACGCAGGTTCGTCAAGCAAACGGCGTCGAACTCGATTCCTTCCAGACGGCGCTCGGCCAACGCGACCGACGACGCTTCGATAATCGCGCAACTGCATCCGTTGTCGACCATTCGCGCCAACAACTCGGCCAACGCGGCGGGCTCCGGCGTCGTTTCGCTCAGCGGCGCCAACTTTTTCCCGTCGTAAACGCCGAGCGAACCGATCAGCCCGACCGAAAGCCCGGCTTCCGCCAACATCCCGCCGATAATATACGACGCGGACGTTTTACCGGCGGTTCCGGTAACGGCGATCGTCTTCAACTTCCGCGCCGGAAAGTCTTGGAACGCTTGGCAAGTTCGCGCCCAAACGGAACGCGGATCGTCGACGAAAACGACTTGAAACGCTCCGTCTTCGGTCGCGACGCCGCTCTTTTCAAGCGCGGTCGCCAGTTTCGCCTCCCAATCGCCTTTCGCGACGACGGCGGCGACGGCGCCGTTGGCGGCGGCGGTCGTTATCGCGTCCAACGCCGCGTTTTCGTCGGATTCTCGACAGACGAAGAGCCCGTCGCGAAACGTTTCGCTCGCGTCGTCGCCGCAAGAGGCGATCGGCGTCTCGCGGTAAGGCGCGACGTTTTCCCCTTCGAGCAAGACGGCCAACGAAATCGGCGTTCCGTTTCTAGGTTGAATCGACATCTGCAAAAATCCTTCGTCGTTGCGTCGGTC
>JAFSFF010000442.1 GCA_017435375.1 Thermoguttaceae bacterium | reverse complement strand
TCCTCAACGTCGTCGACGACGCCGCGTTCGCGCAAGCCTTCGAGCGCCGTTTTCGCCGACTCGTCCCCGGCGGAAGCGCCGAGTCGATACCAACGCGCCGCTTCCGCCGCGTCCGGCTCGATTCCGAACTCCGGCCGCCCGGCGACGCAATAATCGCCGAGCCGGAGCGCCGCGTCGACGTCCCCCGCCTCCGCGGCGCGCTTCCAAAACTCGACCGCTTGCGCCGGGTCTTTCGCCAAGCCCAAATCGGCGTCGCCGGTCGCGAACGCCTTCGCGAGTCGATTCGCCGCCATATCGTCGCCGCGCTCCGCCGCCTCGCGGTACCGCTCGACCGCCTCCGCCGCGTTCTTTTCGACGCCGCAAACGCCGTTTTCGCAACAACATCCGAGGATAAAGGACGCGGTCGCGAAACCGAGTTCCGCCGAGCGCCGCAACCAACGCAACCCCTCCGCCTCGTCGGTTTCGCCGTCGAAATCGTCGATGAAACCGACGAGACGCGCCCCGAGATCGCAGGCCGCCGCCGCGTTTCCCGCCTCCGCCGCGACGCGATAAAGCCGAAGCGCCTCCGCGTCGTCCCGTTCGACGCCGTCTCCGTTCTCGAAACAAGCCGCCAACGTCAGCGCCGCGTCGACGTTCCCCAACTCGACGCCCGCGCGGAACCAACGAACCGCCTCCGCTTCGTCGCGCTCGACGCCGAACTCGCCGCTCGAGTAAACGCCCCCCAAAATATCCGCCGCCTTCGCGTCGCCGCGCTCGACCGCCAACTTCAAGAAACGGAGCCCTTCCGCCGCGTTCGGTTCGACGCCGACGCCTTGCAAGAGCGCCGCTCCGAGATTCGTCGCCGCCGAGCGCGAACCAAGTTCGACCGCGCGTCGACTCCAGCGAAGGCCCTCCGCTTCGTTCTTTTCGACGCCGAGCGCGCCTTCAAAATAAACAAACCCGAGCCGCGCCGCCGCGTCCGCGTTCCTCAATTCGGCGCCGCGCCGCCACCAGCGCAACGCTTCCGGTTCGCCGTTTTCCGCCGATTCGCCGAGCGCCGCGCAAAGGTCGCCGAGTCTCAACGCCGCGTCGCCGTCCCCCGCTTCCGCGCCCTTGCGGAACCAGCGCGCCGCCTCCTTTGTATTTTCCTCGACGCCGACGCCGTTCCAATAAAGCTCGCCCAACGTCGCCGCCGCCCGCGAATCCCCCGCTTCCGCCGAAACGCGAATCAGGCGCGCCCCTTCGGTCGGGTCGCGTTCGACTTCGTTCCCGTTCAAGTAAGCGCCGCCGAGATTCAACGCCGCCTCCGCGCAACCGATTTCAACCGAGCGTCGGTAAAGCCGAACCGCCTCCGCCGCGTCGCGCTCGACGAACTCCCCGTCGTTAAGATAATACGCCGCGAAACACATTGCGCGCGGATCGTCGCCGACGACGCAACCGTCCTTCGCCCGCTTCAAAAACGCCTCGACGGCTCGACGGTAAAACGCGTTCGCCGCCGTTTCGTCCGCTTCGACGCCGCCGACGCCTTCCGACGCCGCGTTCCCCAACGTAAACAACGCGAACGGATTCCCCGCCTCCGCCGGTTTTGCCGCCAACTCGACGGCGCGTTCCCAATCGGCGGAGCGCCCGTCGAAATCTTCCGACAGCTGTTCCGCCAACTCCGCTTGCGCGTCGAGCGCCGCCGCTCGCGTTTCCTCCGACGCGTCCGACGCTTTCCCCGCCTCGACCGCCGCTTCAAGAATCGCGACGCCGCGACTCTTGTCGATTTTAACGCCGTAAACGCCGAAACAAAGCGCCCGACCGAGCCGGTAAAGCTCCGCCGCCGAAAGAGCGTCGACGTCGACGTCGTTTTCCGATTCTCCCGTTTCTTTCAATTCTTCCGATTTTTTGGTTTTTCCCGTTTCTTCCGTCGTTTCGCCGTCGTCTTCTTCGTCTTCTTCGTCGTCCGCTTCCGCGTCTTCGCCGCCCCCGAACGCGCTCAACGCTCGCCGCGTCGCCTCCTCTTCCCAACGCGCCGCTTCCGCCGCGTCCTTTTCGACGCCGACGCCTTCCTCGAACGCGACGCTCAGCGCGAGAGCCGCCCCGATCGCCGGGCCGTCCTCTTCCCCTTCGGCGGCGATTCGCAACCAACGGACCGCTTCGGTCGGGTTCGCGTCGATCCCCAACGTCGGAACGCCGAGACGCAAGTAATCGCCGAGCCGAAACGCCGCGTCGGCGCTCCCCGCTTCCGCCGCCGTTCGGAACCAACGCAACGCTTCCGCGACGGTCTCCGGCGCGACGTTCTTCTCCTCCGCCTTCTCCTCCGCCCCGCCGTCGCCGTTTTCTTCGTCTTCGTCGTCCTCTTCTTCCCCCGTTTCACCGAGAAGGAGCGCGCCGAGATTGTTCGCCGCGTCGACGTATCCCGCTTCGAACGCCGCCTCGTAAAGTCGACGCGCTTCGTCGAGATTCGGTTCGAGCCCGCCCGCGCCGGTCGCCGTCGCAAACGCCAAATTGTTCAGCCCTTCGCCGTCCCCGGCGTTGGCGGCCTTGCGATAAAGCCGAACCGCCTCCGCCTCGTCCTTTTCGATTCCCAACTCGGGTGCCCCGTCGAAAAACGCCCGTCCGAGCCGGTTCGTCGCGTCGCAATCGCCGAGTTCGTCCGCCTTGCGCAACCAAGCGACCGCCTCCCGTTCGTTCGGTTCGCCGTCCGGAACGCCCGCCAAGTAAATTTTCGCCAACGTCGACGCGGCCTCCGCGCTCCCCAACGTCGCCGCCTCGCGGAACCAACGAAGCGCTTCGCTCCAGCTTTGCTCGACGCCGTCCCCGACCGCGTAAACGCTCCCAAGCGAGCAAGCCGACTCCACGCACCCCCGCTCGACGCCCAATTTCCAATACGCGACCGCCGCCGACATGTCGCGCTCGACCGCTTCCCCCGCCGCGTAAATCGCCCCGAGCCGCCCCGGCGCGAAGTCGTCGCCGCGCTCCGCCGCCTCCCGATAAAGTCGAATCGCCTCGTCCCAATTTTGCTCGACGCCGTCCCCGACCTCGAACATATATCCGAGATTAAAGGGCGCCGACGCCGACCCGCCGTCCGCCGCCTTTCGGAGCCAACGCGCCGCTTCCGCGACGTTCCGCTCGACCCCGAGCCCGTTAAAATAAAGACAGCCGAGACCGCTCGCCGCCTCCGCGTCGCCGAGTTCCGCGCCGCGACGGTAAAGCTCCGCCGCCTTCGTCAGATCTCGTTCGACGCCGCGACCGCGCTCGAAACAGTCGCCCAAATTGTTCGCCGCCCGAGCGTCTCCCGCGTCGACCGCCGCCCGATAAAGCCGAACCGCCTCCGCCGCGTCCGCCTCGACGCCGCGACCGTTTTCGAACGCGTCCCCCAAAATTTTCCAAGCGCGAGGGTCGCCGTCCTCCGCCCGCTTTTGAAGCCCTTCGAGAGCGCGACGATATAACGCTTCCGCCGCCGTTTCGTCGCGCTCGCGACCGCCGCGACCGTCCGCCGTCGCGTTCCCCAAGACGAACAACGCGAACGGATTCCCCGCCCTCGCCGGTTTCTCGGCCAACTCGACCCCGCGCCGCTCGTTCTTTTTCGCTCCTTGTCGCCCGTCAAAAAGCGCCTCCGCAAACTCCGCTTGAGCGTCGAGCGAACCCGCCTTCGCCGCTCGATGCAAAAGACGCAAACCTTGCGGCGCGTCGATCTTAACGCCGTCCAAGCCGAACGCGAGCGCCCGCCCCCAACGGTAAAGCTCCGCCGCCGAAAGCCCGGTCGTTTCGATTTTATCGGTCGCGCCGCCGACGCCGCCGGTCGTTCCGCTTCCGTTGTTATTTTTCGCCAAGTCGCTCATCTCGGTCGCTCCTTAAAATCGTTTTAGTCGATAAATTCAACAAGAAAATCGTTCGAAAAGAACCGCGCTCGCGTCCGAACGCCGCCCCTTAACGAAACATTGTAACAAACCGCCCGACCGTTTGCAACAATTTCCCGACGCAACCGGCAAAAAAAACGTTTTTCGAAAAGCGCCCCCTACAACCCGCAAAAAACGCAAAACCGCGCCGCCCTAACGCGCCCCAAGAAAAATCGCGCCGTTCCAACGCCCGCTCGACGCGCCGAACGTTCCCAAACGCGCCGTCTCGACGCCGTTCTTCCCGCCGACGTTCGCCCGACGCAATCCGCAAGAAACAAAAAAACGCGCCGACGAACCTCCGCAAAGGCCCGCCGACGCGTTTTCGTTTATCCTTCTCGCCAACGTCGCCGAGTTCGCCGCCCGCAAACTCGACGCGCTTTTCTTAAATCGGCGCAACTCGACGCATTCCGCCTAAATTAACGCCCGTCGTCGACGCTCGTTCAGAAGTCGATCAACGGTCGCCGTTTAAGAAACGCTCGACCAACGCCAAGCAAGCGTCCGTTTGCTCGTCCGTTCCGACGCTGATTCGGAGCCCGTCCCCCCAACCGGCGTAATTCATATAACGCACAAGATAACCGTTCCGTTTCAAATATTCGTACAGTTCTTTGTGCGAGACGCCGCCGTCCGGCCAAACGTTCCAAGTGAAGTTCGCGCTCGAATCCGGAACGACGAAACCGAGTTCGCGCATCCGCTTCGTTTGCCGCTCCCGCGTCGCGACGATTTTCTTCGTCGTTTCGGCGAGCCAATCTTGATCTTGGAGCGCCGCCGTCGCCGCCGCGATCGAAAGGCCGTCGCAGTTGTACGAGTCCTTCACTTTCAGCGTTTGCTCGATCAGCTCCGGTCGCGCGATCAGGAAGCCGAACCGCAAACCGGCCAGCGCGTAAGACTTGCTCATCGTTCGAGAAATCGCGACGTTCGCCTTGCGCTTGACGAGTTCGACGCAGTTAAAACCGGCAAAATCGGCGTAAGCCTCGTCGACGACCAACGGGCAAGGGAGCGAATCGGCGATTTTTTCGATTTCCGCGACGGAAAGAACCGTCCCGGACGGCGAGTTCGGGTTCGGCAAATAAACGAGTTTCAGCGAATCCGCCTTAACGCCGTCGAGCGGACGAACCCGCCAAGGCGCGTCCGCTTCGGTCGCGGGCGCCTGCGCGAAATACTCCGGCAACCGCCAATCGGCGTCGAAACGCACCTCTTCGCTCCGGGCGCCTTGGATTTCCGCCAACGATTTATAAAGGATGTAACTCGGGTAAGGCAAGCGGAGGAGTTCGTTTTCGCCGACGAAGGAACGCGTCAACACCGTCAAAATATCGTCGCTGCCGTTCCCGCACATCACCCAGTCGGGCTCGACGCCGTAAAGCGCCGCGGCGGCTTCGCGGAACGGTTGCGCGACGGCGTTCGGATAGCGCGAAAGGCCCCGATCGGCGACCGCTCGAATCGCGTCGTAAGCCTTTTCCGTCGCGCGATACGGATTTTCGTTCGTATTTAACTTAACGGCTTCCCCTTCTTTCG
>JAFSFF010000441.1 GCA_017435375.1 Thermoguttaceae bacterium | reverse complement strand
GACGGCGAAACGACGCTCGAAACGAACGACGAAACAAAGTTCGAACTCCAACTCGAAGGCGCCGACGTCGACCTTCCGGCGCAAACGTTGACTTGGACGCTCTCGAAAGACGCGCCGTCTTGGCTGACGCTCGACGCGAAAACCGGCAAACTGACCGCCGACGCGCCGGTCGCGGGCGATTACTCGTTCGAAGTCGTCGTTTCGGACGGCGACAAGTCGAGCGAACCGCTGAAACTGACGCTCAAGGTTGCGGAAGTCGACCGCGTTCCGGTCTTCGACGAACTGAAAGAAACGACCGTCGAAACCGGAAAAACGTTCGAAGCGACGATCGTCGCGAAAGACCCGAACACCGCGAAAAACGCCGTCGTTTACGAACTCGTCGGCAAAGATTACCCGAAAGACTTCAAATTCGACGCGAAAACCGGCAAAGTTACTTGGGCGGTTCCCGCCGATTACCTCGACGCGGCGATCAGCGCGCAAACGTTCCAATTTACCGTCAAAGCGACCGAGCAAGTTCTCGGCGAAGACGGCAAAACGCTCGAAAACGGTTTGTCGAGTGAAAAAACGTTCGAAATTTCGATTTCGAACGCGAAGTTTGACGCGACGAAAGCCGCCGCGCCGACTTGGCCGACGCTCAAACCGCAAACCGCGACCGCCGGAAAAACGTTCGAAACGACCGTCGAAGCGACCGCGCCGAAAGACGCCGCCGGCGTTCGTTACGAGTTAGTCGGCGACAAACTCCCGACGGGCTTGACGATCGACGCGGCGACCGGCAAGATTACTTGGCAAATTCCGGCCGATTACGTCGCGGACAATTCCGTCGAATCGGTCGTCGCGACGATCAAAGTGAAGGCGACGACGATCGTCAAGAGCGAAAAAGACGGCCCGACGACGTTCGGCGGCTCCGCGGAAACGACGCTCGAACTGACCGTCGCCAACCCGAACTTCAAAGAAGAAGCCGCTTACGTCGACTGGGCCGCTTGGCTCGACGCTTGGGTCGCGAACGCTCAAGCGCGTCTCGAAGGCTCCGCGGCGAACCTTCAAGAGTACCTCGACTCCTACTTGACGGCGGTCGACAAGCGCGACGCTGCGCTGAAATCGGCGCAAGCGGATTACGCCGCCGGGAAAACGTCCTTGACCGACTTCCTGAAAAAACGCGCCGAAATTCAATCGTCGTTCTCGGAAACGACGACCGACGCTCGCGCCGACTTAGCGGCGAAGGACGCCGTCGTCGACGCGACGTATCGCGAGAACCTTAAATCGCTGAACGACGCTTACGACAAATTGGCGGCGAGCGGCGAAATCGGCGCGCCCGGTTCGATTCGCGACGAAGCGAAGGAAGCGACGGGCGAACTTTCCGCGTCGACCGAATCGTCGGACGCGAATTTCCACCTCAAAAACACCTCGACCGGCGCGAAAGTCGCGACCGATTTGACGTCGGTCTTGAAACTTTGGCGCTCCGGTTACTCGTCGTCGACGATTTACGACGAAATTTACGGCGGCGGTTTTGACGCGGAAGACGGCGAAACCGGCAAAGACGAAACCGGCGACGGAGACAAAAACGAATCCGGCGACGGAGACAAAAACGAATCCGGCGACGGAGACAAAGACGAAACCGGCGACGGAGACAAAGACGAATCCGGCGACGGAGATAAAGACGAAACCGGCGACGGAGGTAAAGACGAAACCGGCGACGGAGACAAAGACGAAACCGGCGACGGAGACAAAGACGAAACCGGCGACGGAGGTAAAGACGACGAAGACGGCAACCTTCCCGAAATCGATCTTGGCGACTTAACGAACGCCGACGACGATGAAGACGAAGACGGCGGTCTTCCGCTTCTCGCTTAATCGCCTCTAAAAAAAACCGCGCGAACTCGAACAATTCGAATCTCGCGCGGTTTTTCTTTTTTCTTTTCGCCAAGTCGGTCAAGTCGCCAAGTCGGTCAAATTACTTTTTTCCGGCGACTTGACCGCGTTTTTCTTCTTAAACGTCGTTTTTGTTCTTCTTTTAAACGCCAAGTCGACGCGACCTTTACAAACCGCCGAACGGTTTCGCGTCTTATTGGTTCGGCGGTCGTCTCCTCGAACGTCGTTTTTATCCGACGCGATTCCCGCCGAGTCGACGCGACCTTTACAAACCGCCGAACGGTTTCGCGTCTTATTTGGGCGGCGGTCGACTCCTCGAACCTCGTTTTTATCCGACGCGATTCCCGCCGAGTCGACGCGACCTTTACAAACCGCCGAACGGTTTCGCGTCTTGTTTGGGCGGCGGGCGACTCCTCGAACCTCGTTTTTGCCCGACGCGATTTCCGCCTTGCCCGGCGCCATTTCGCCAAGAAACGCCGCCGGCCCGCTTCGCTTCCTTCGCGTTTTTCAACGCAAAAGAGCCAAACGGGCTTTCCTCGTCGACCGTCAACGAAAATCCAACGCTAAACCGACCAACCGTCGTTCGCCGGCCAAGGAGCGCGGCGGGGAAAACGTTAACGCTCGAACTACGTCGCGACGTAAGCGTCGAAAAAGACTACTTTTTCTTTTCGACGTGCAGCGTGTGCTTGCGAAGACGCGGGTTGTACTTCTTCAGCTTGAGCTTTTCGCCGCCGGGCTT
>JAFSFF010000440.1 GCA_017435375.1 Thermoguttaceae bacterium | reverse complement strand
ACGGTTTATTATTCCGACGGTGGGACGGAATCGGCGTCTTACACAAGTTTTTACGAGGGTTGGAGCTACTACAATTCAGCAACCGGCGGCGATTCGAGTTACAACAACGACCCGCTTTGGTCGTTTGACGCGGGTGAACATACGGCGACATATAGCCTCCCTGTTACCGCAACCGACGCAAGCGGAGCCGTTTATAATGCGACGATCGCATTAAAGTGGGATTCCGACGACTTGCCGCGTTACGGTTCCGCCGATACGTTTTACGACAGTTTGAGACTGGCTAACGCTGAAAATGGCGCGGCTGAGTTTACGTTTGAGCGGGTGGACGAATGAACGACGCAAACCAAGAAACGGGCGAACGTTGCATCTTTGCGACGCCGACGGAACACGGCTGGTGTAACTGCAATCGCATCTGCAAAATCGTCGTTTGCGGAAACGCCGAACGGAACGCGAACCTCGCGTCGCGCTCCGACGGCGCCGCGTTTCACTCGTTCCCGGCGGACGGCTACAACGCGCTTTTCCGCCGCGATAAAGAGCCGATCAAAGCTCCGGACGGAGCCGCGTTCGTGCGCTCGCGCTTCTGTTGCAAACAACACTGCGTTGACTTCAAGGCGCAAGAAAAATAAACGCCGCGTCGATTGACGCGGCTTGCGGTTACTCGGCGGCTTTTACTCGACTTCATCGAAGAAACGGTCGAGGAAGAGCGAACGCAAGTATTGCGATTTCGACAACTTCGCGCGTTCGGCTAACGTTTCGAGCGCGCGAAGTTCGTCGTCCGAAAGTCGAACGTTTAAGGTGTGCGGGCGTCCGCCGCGTTCGCCGTCCTCCTTGCGCGGGCGACCGGCGCCGACTCGAGCGCCGCCGCGTTTCGGGAAGACCTCCGGAAAAAAGTCGTGGAGGTCGATTTCGATTTTGACGAGCTTTTCGCCCGGCGCAAGCGGAATCGCTTCGGGCGCCGTCGGTTCCGGAGGCGTTTCGCCGCGTTCGAACAAACGCAACAACGCTTCCGATAACGGCGTTTTGGCGTTCTCCGCCGCTTCGGCTTCCGATTCGCCGAACGACGTTTGACCGTCGAAGTCGTGAAAATAGACCCAAAACGCGCCGTTTTCGCCGGGTTCCAGCGTCGCGTAATAAGCGTGTTTTCGTTTCATAATATCCCCCCTCCTTGCGGAGGGGGCTCCTTTCTATCGTTAGCGCTACTTGAATCTTACGCCGGTTTGCTTTTTGATACTTTGTAGCGTTGATTTTGCGATTTCTTGACCGCTATGCCAAGGGATTGAAGTCGTTTTGCCGTCCTTTTCCATAATCAGGTGGCCTTTTTGGAAACCTAGCGAACGCCAACCGTTGCGCTTCAAGATTTCGAAGACTTCTTTGCATCTCATTTTTACCTCCTTTCTATGCCTTTATTATAATGTATATTGATTATTTGTCAACACATTTTTTCAATTTATTTTATCTTTTTTCTTATAAAACGACGTGAAAATACTTGTTAAATATTTAAAAATAACGACTTGCTATTTTTGTGTTTTATGGCATAGTGTAACTAACGAAGCGGCAAACGCAACCTAGCAAAAACAAGAGAAAGGCAAGGCGAAACAATGACGCATCAACAGATTAAAGCGATGGCGCTCGCGGTCAAAAACGAGTTTATCGACGCGCTCGGCGAGTCGGATTTTTCGGTTTTCGTCGACGACGCGCTCGAAAATTTTCAGATTGTCGACGTCGAAACCTTCGGCGAAGACCTGGAGCGCCAAGGCTGGTTCGAGATCGATACCGTCGCCCTGCTGATGGACGGGCAAACGCTCGGCGCGACGCTGAAGCTTCCGGACGACGCGGTTCCGGAAGTTCTTTTGACGCGGATTTTAGTCGGGCTTTGCGACTTAACTTAACGAAAACGACGCGGCGCGGTTGACTTTCCGCGCCGGTCGCGTATAATATCGATATAATATACCCGCCAAGCCTAGCGCGGAAAATCGACTCGGTTTTCCGCGACGCTCAAACGGCGGGTTTTTTCGTTTCTTGTCGAAATATCTCGATTTACGCGAAATAACGACTTGCTATTTTCTCGTTTTATGGCATAGTGTAACCAACGAAAGCGAAGAGCGTAAATCAAACAAAAACAACGAGAAAGGCAAGAAAATGAGAACGAACGCTTACCTCCCGCAAATTATCGAAAGAGTCGTCGGGTTTTACGCCGACGGGCCGAACGCCGACCCGAACGCAGCTCTTTTTGTTCGCGCTCGCTCGGACGGGGCGCTTGAATTTTTGCTTACCGGCGAAAGGCGAAACGAGCCCCTCGGGTATCGAATCCTCGAACTCGACGCGCGGCGCTTCTTCGACGACGAGTTCGAAACCGCTTTCGACGACGCCGGACTGACGGAAGCGGGACGGGAAGCGGTCGCTCGAATCGCCGCGACTCTTTGCAACGACCTTCTTTTTGAGGAAATGATGGAAGACGCCGACGCTACGGAGGACGAAGGCGAGGACGCCGAAGCGGAATGGCTTCGCAATTTGGCGGGCGAGTTATTCCGGTTTTGACCGACGCCCGGGAGTAAAGCGGCGCGTCTTAACTTCGCGCCGTTTCTCGTTTTATATCGGGGAAATTGTCGAAATTATCTTGAAATAGCCGTTGACTTTCGGCGTGTTTATGGCATATTGTAACACGCAAGGGGAAAAGAAAGCAAAAGCCCAAAACCGAAATTCAAAGGACTTAGAGATGGAAATTTTCAACGCTTACCTTACCGAAATTATTGAGACGATTCAAGATTTTTACCGACGAAACGGCGAGTACGCGCAAAACGACGTCGGGCTTTACGTTCGCGAAACCTCCTACGGCGACCTCAAATTTTGGGCGGGCCCGCGCCGCAACGCAAGCGACGACGATTACCTGATGACCTGCCTTGGAGCGCGATACTTTTTCAGCATTGAGTTCGACGGCTGTTTCGAAAACGGAAAGCTGACCGAACACGGCGAAGCGAAAATCGACGAACTGATTACCGACGAATACGACGAACAATTTTACGAACAATTGGTCGGCGATTACGAAAGCGCCTGCGAATACGACAAGGAAGACGAAGCGGCGAGAGTCGACCGCCTGCGCCGGGCGATGTACAACCGATAACGAAAGAGCGTGGCGGCGGGCGAAAGGCTCGCCGCTCTCTTTTGGGGGCGCCGCGTTAAGAAACGGAAAACGCCGCCTTTTTTGGGCGGCGTTTTTGCAACAACTGGCGTTTTCACTGGCGTATCGACGCAACTCTTTAATTTCCAAGTAAAACCGAACCCCCCTAGGGGGCCGAATTATTGGAAAAGAAAGGAAAGAAAAATGTCGAAAAGTCCGAAAACCGAATTGGAAGCGCTGGTTAAATCGTTGTTGAAACAATGCCTTCCGGAACTCTCCGACTCCGTGCAGGTCGAAGTCGCGCTCGACGGCGAAGAACCGACGAACCCCGACCTCGAAGCGTTGGCGACCCTCGATTTCGAGTTCACCGGCAAGCTGAAAATCAAATAATTCGCGTTTTTTTCGCGTCGGGGCGTTGACTCGGACGCCCCAAAGCGTATAATGATAACGTTAGCCTCTTTCGTCCGAGGTTGTCGGGCTCGTCGCGGATTCGTTTGCGGCGGGCTTTTTTTTCGTCTTTTCGAGAAATTTAGCGACCAACGCCGGATTGACGCGAAGCGTCGCGCGACCGCTCGCAATCTCCGCGACGAGCGTCGTTTCGTCGCCGTCTTTTAGCGCCGAAACAATGAAATTACGCAACTTCGGCGAGTTCACGTCGAGCGTCTTCGCTCGTTTTACCGTCGGTTTCTTTGCCATCTGCCTAGCCCTCCGCTTTTATTATACGCGACGACGCCCCCTTGTAAACCTCGGTAAAATGTGCATAATTACAAGCGCAAACAGCGTTTTGGCAGGCTTCGACGTCCTCGATTTATCGAACATTTTTGGACGAAGGAGGCTACAAATGGCAACATTAGCGAAACGTAAAAACAAGAAAGGAACGGTTCGATACGAAATTCAATATTACACGGAAGGCGGGCGACGTTCGATTTCGCTCGGTTCCGCGTACAACGAGAAACAGGCGAAGCGGATCGCGACGTATGTCGAGGCGCTTATTTCTTGCGTCGAGACGGGAACGCGTCCCGACGCGTCGCTTGCGGCGTGGCTTGAAAACCTTGACGACGACTTGCGAGAACGATTGGCGAAAGCCGATTTGCTCTTGATTACCGAACGTATGACGCACGGCGCCGTTTGGCGGCGGTTTTACGAATCGCCGCGATTTCAGCGGATGGCGCCGAACACGACGCGGAATTACCGAGGCGTCGCGACTCGATTTTTCGAGTTTTTCGACGAGAAACAGCCTGTCGACGAAGCGACGAAAGTCGACGCGGAGGAATGGCGACGCGCTATTATCGACGCGGGTTACGCCGAAGCGACGGCGGCGGGCGCGGTAAAATGCGTTCGTTCGGTTTACAATTGGGCGGTCGACTCGAATTTAATCGAATCGCATCCGTTCGACGCCGTTTATCGCGGTTCCTTCAAGAACAAAAAGCGCGAGTTTTTTGTTTCGCGGGAGTGGTACGTCAAATTGCTCGAAAACTGTCCCGATCAAGATTGGCGAACGATTCTCGCGTTGTGCCGAATCGGCGGGCTTCGCTGTCCGTCGGAGGTTTTGGAGGCGCGTTGGGACGACGTTAATTGGGAAAAAGAGCGATTCGCCGTTCGCGACCGAAAGCGCAAAACGACGCGGGTCATTCCGCTTTTTCCGGAGCTTCGCGAAGAGTTGGACAAGCAATTTTTCGCGAATCAAGGCGGCGATTGCCCGTATATTGTCGCTCATCACCGCTTCGACTCGAACAACCTCCGCACGGGTTTGTCGCGCATCATTTTTCACGCCGGTTTACCTCAATGGGAGCGAATTTTTCACAACCTGCGCGGTTCGCGTTCGTGCGAACTTTTTTCGGAGCAACCGGCGCACGTCGCTTCGGCGTGGATGGGACAGTCGGAGAAGGTCGCGAACGCGCACTACCTGCATCCGACGGACGAAGATTTTCGACGAGCGTTGGAGCCGGGCAAAGACGCCGCCGCGCTATCTAGCGTGGCGAAATCGCCCGATTCAAAAACGCCAGCTGTCGCTTAAAAAACGCCAGTGAAAACGCCAGCTGCACTGAGATACATTAAAACGCATTGAAGTGCAAACAAAAACGCGTTTCGCTCGTAAAAACCCGAACGAAACGCGTTTCACCCGATAAAACAGGGCATTGACGAAAACCGTCAAAACCCTTAAAAATACCCCCTAGGGTCGCAAGATTTTTACGCTTTAATCTTCGAGCTTGAAAGGCTTTTACGCTCGACTTCTGTTATTTTGCCTGCAAAAAGTCCACTTTTGGGCGATTTTGAGGGCGAACTTCTACCCAATTTTTCTTCTTGCAAAGAAGAAAAATCCTCTTTGAATTTCTCTTTGCCGCCCCCTCCGTCGCCGTTTCGGTCGCTCGCCCAACAGGCGCGAGAACGATTTTGACGACGCAACGTTCAGCGGAGCGCCGCAAAATTTGCGCGACTCAAAAAAAATCAAAATTTTTTCGCGAAAAAATTTTTAAGGCGAAGCCGCTTTTTTTTGACCAAGCGGAAATTTTGTAGAGCGGAGCGAGCCGCGCCCGGGCGACCGAAACGGAGACGGAGGGGGCCCCCCTCTGTTGTTGCGAGGGAGCGGAAAACCGGCAAGCGCGAACCGCCGAACCGCTCCGCGCCGTCTTCGGGGTGAATTGGAAAGAGTTTCGAGAAGCTTAAATCAGTTTAAAGGTGAAATAATGAGAAAAGGCAATAAGATTTTTGAAGCGTTGAGCGCGAACTTTGAACGCGCGAACTCCCCGTTTTGCATCGGCGGCGTCAAACCGGACGAGTCGGAAGCGTTGGACGAACTTTTCGCGATTCCGCAACCGGTCGCCGCCTCCCTGTTCGTTGACGAAGCGCAATACCTGCGCAACGCCGCGACCGGCGCGGCAGTAGTCCCGCGGGCTACGTCCTCGCGGGACGCTGCGACCGGCGCGGCGGGCCGTCTCGGCCCCCCGACAACTAACAGGGGGGCCTACACACGTATTACCCATAATCCCCAACCCTCAACCCCCGACGAACCTTCTCGCGTCGCTCCCGCGAAGCGTGCGGGCGCGGAATTCGGCGGCCTTGCAAACGTCGAATATTACGGCGGCTACGACGGCGGGTGCGAAATCGGCTATTATGGAAAGTGGGTCGAAGACCCGGAAACGGGCGCCACGTTCGCCAACGATTTGGAGCCGCGACTAGCCGTTTTGAAGGAAGAAGCGACGAAGTGCGAAGGCGACCGCGTCGTAATAATCGACTTAGCCGGCGTGAAGTTCGTCGTCGGCCCGCGCGGTTCCGGCGGCAAAGGCGTTAGTTACAACTATATCCTTAAAGGTGGCGGGGTTACGTTGCTTATTCACAAAACGCCGACGGCGAAGATTCAACCGGTGCGCGTTCATTTCGGTTTCTCGGCTCTGCACGGTCGGAAGTTTTTCGCCGTCGTCGAACGCGTCGAAAAGCTCTTGGCGGACATTGGTTTCGAGGTGGAACGCTCGGTTATAAGTCGCGTCGATTTGCAGGTTACAATGACCGTCGACCCTCAAATTTTGTTCGCGGCAATCCGTAACGGGCAAAGCGTCGCGTCGGCTCGCGGCCGCAAATGGGAGGAAAAAGGCGGTCGCGTCGAAACGTTCACCGCCGGAAGCAATACGCAAATTTGTATATATGACAAGTTGCAAGAGCTTTTAGACAAACAAGACGCGGAAAAAACGGCGGCGGTTTCGTCGATGTTTCCCAACGGATATTTTCACCTTACCCGCGTCGAGTATCGTTTGCGGCGCAAGGCGTTAAAGATGATGGAAATTCATTCGTTGCAAGACTTAAAGGAAAAAGAAGCCGACTTAATCGACGATTTGACGACGCGCTGGTTCCGGATTTTGAACTGTCGACCGTCGAAAGGCAACGAAACGCGTTACAAGGCGCACCCGGTTTGGAAGCTCGTAACCTATGCATTTAAAACGGTTTTCGACGAACAAAACAACGTCGACGACGGCGACAAAAAGCCGCTCGAACGTCGCGACCCGAACGTCGTTCGATGCGAACCGGAGGAACTCGTTTCGCAAGCGGTCGGCGTTTTGGCGAGTTGGATTTCAAAAAAGTTCGGCTATCAAAAGGATATTAAAAAGGTGTGGCGTTATGTAACGGAGTTATTGGAACTCCATTTGCCGCAAATATTTAAGAAGGCGAACTACCGAGCGCGCAAGACGGAGCTTGAAAAGGGCGTTTTCGTCGAGTCGTCGGACTCGCTCGCCGAGTTGGCGGAAACTTCGGGCGGTTTCGGTTTCGACGATTGCGGCGGCGGTCGGTCGTCGGTCTTGGAGTGGTTGAAAGAGGCGGTCGTTTCGAACCCGACGAAGCGGCTTCCGTCGTTGACGCCGCCCGTTCCTTCGCCGGTTCCGTTTTAGTAAGTTATGGACTGGCAACAGATAAAGAAGCGCGTTTCGCTCGTCGAGATACCGGGAATGGAGCCTTTCGACGTTCGCGACAAGATGGCGCAATATATGGCGACCATCGCCGAAAATCGACGCCGCTTCGCCGAACGCAAACCGCGCTATTTGAACGGTCTGCCGGTCGACGAACCGGACGACGAAGACGCGCCCTTGTACCCGCCGCCCCCTCCGCCGCTTCGCCGGAAGCGTCGCCCGCCCGCGACGTTGTTCGATTGGGACGATTTTTGAAAAAATCCTTGCGTATATGACGCCACCGCTTGACAATGAGAAAAAGCGGAGTATCATATACGCCGTAAGGAGAAAACGCCATGGCTTACAGCGAAAACACCCCTATCGAACGTCGGCGAGTTCGCGCAACGGTTACGGTCGACCCGAATATTTATAAACGCATTAAGAAAATCGTCGACGCCGGGAAGCGCGAAAGTGTTTCGGCAATAATCGAGGAAATGGCCCTTGGCTATTTGCACATTATCGAGCACGATTGCGGGCCGGAGTTTATCCAGTCCGACCGTATGAATTTGCGCGTTCTTCCGGCGTTGTTTAAAATGTTTTCGGTTCTCGTCGACGGCGCGAAAATCGGCGAAGCGGCGGCCCTCGCTTACGACAAAAAATTCGTCCAGCAAGAACTTCGCGAACTGGCTCCCACCGTCGACCCCGACGACGAAGAGGACGAAGAACCCGCCCAACGTCCGGCGAAGAAGTCTAAAAAATCGACCAAGAAAAACAAGTAACCCATTACTGAAAGCGAACTTATGGCAAGCGTTCGGCAACGAAAAGACGGTCGCCGTTTTATCAGTTTCACCGACTACGACGGGAAGCGGCGCGACCTTCAAATTAAAGGACTTACGCCGGAACAACTGGCGGAGATCGGCGTTTTGCTCGATAAGCTCGTTTATTGCCGGAAGTGGGGCGTTTCTCCCGATTCCGCGACGATGGAACGCTTGGCGCAAGTTTCGTCTGTCGTCGCTCAAAAGTTTCTTGATTTGGGACTTGTCGACCGCGCGTTAGTTCCTTCGGTCGCCGTTCCGACGCTCGGCGAACACTGTAAAGATTACTTGGCGAACCGAACGCACTTGAAAGAACGCACCCAGAAAAACGAAGCGACCGCGATTAAAAAGCTGTTGCAGTTTATCCCGGCGAAGACTCGCGTCGATAGGATCACCGCCGCGCAAGCTCAAGACTATCGCGGCTGGCTCTTGCGTTCGACGAAAGACGGCGGGTGCGGTTGCGCGGAAGCGACGGCGGCCGGATACGTCAAAACGGCGAAACGCGTTTTCGAACGCGCCGTCGATATGAGCGTTTTACGTCAAAATCCGTTCAAAAAGGTTCCGGTTGGTTCGACGAGTAATCCGGGCCGAAAAAAGAATCTTCCGGAAGAAACGTTTCGGCGAGTGTTGGACGCGCTCCGCGAAACCGATCGGGAGCTTTGTTTCGCTCTTTCGCTCGGCTATTACGGCGGGCTTCGTCTTCCGCACGAGGCGCTGGCGTTGAAGTTCTCCGATATGGAAACGACGTCGGAGCAATACGGCGGCGAACGCTTGGGCTTTAACGTGAGCGAAGCGACGAAGACCGGGGCGCGTTGGACGCCGTTCTTTCCGGAACTCTGGCAAGAATGGCAATGGTTCAAGTCGACGCAAACGAAGAAAAGCGAATATCTTTTTCCGCGCTACCGCAACCTTTGCGAATCGGCGATACATACGAACCTGCGCCGTCAACTGAAAGAAATGGGGATTAAGCCCTGGCCGGTGTTGCTTCACAGCCTCCGAACGCGATTCATTAACTGGCTTGAGAGAAAAGGGGTAAACGAGAAGGCTAAAACGGATTGGGTCGGTAATGACGAAAATACGCGCGATACTTACTACCTTCGCGGAGGGGTAGAAGACCTTGAACGCGTTTTTGCGGATTGCGCAAACTTTAACGGCGCGACGTCGAAAAACCTGTCCGCAAAAAGTCCACTTTGGGCCGAAAAAGAGTGGACTTTTTGCGGGCAAAATTTGGCGTCGGCGGCTTCGTCCGCGTTGGTTCCGGCGGAAAATCGGCTGTCGCTTTTTGACGTTTTAATTCAAGTCGGAAAACGCGCGACCGAGCAAGCGAAAGAAATCCGTCGAAAAGTCCGTCGCGCTAACTCCTTTGAAGAAGCGATTTACGTTAATACGCGAGAGGAATATTTAGACCTTCGCTGTTGGAGCAAGAGCGAAAAAAAACGCGCCGAACACTTGGAAATGCTCGGCGCGGTTCTTGATTTTGGCGTTACAAATTTCTTCGCGGTATTGCAAGAAATAGGCAAAAAGTACCCCTAGGGGCGTTGTTGGCTCTCGGGGAATACGAATTCAAACGTCGCGAGGTTGCGATTTGGTTGCGAGCCGTCGCCGGACGTCGGAAGTCCGGGGCGGCTTCTTTTTTAAGGCGCGGAACGAAGGGAAACGCGCGGGCGGAACGCGGCGGAAAGGAAGGGGCCGCCGCTTAGATTTCGAACGGGTTCGGGAGGTTCAGCGCGTTCAAGTCCATCGGGTTCGTTACGCGGAAGTTTTTGAAAATCGGCGCGGAGCCGGGAGCAAGGCGCGCGCCCGAAAGGTCGAGCAAAACCGGGTCGTTCGTCGGACTTCCGTCGGCGTTCAGCGCGCGAACCGTCGCGCCGCTCGCCGCGTCGACGCAGTAAAAACCGGCGTTCGCCTTTTCGACGAACCAACCGCGCGGGCGGTATTGGAGCTTGTAACTCACGTCGTAGGTAACGTCGAAGTTGGTCGTCGTCGACGAAAAATTCACGTCCGCGACCTTGACCGTCCCGGGCGCGAAAACGTCCCAAAGCGGCGCCGCGTTGTGCGCTTGGAAGAACGCGATCGATTTGCCGAGCGGGTTCCGACGCTCTTGACGCGAAAAGTTCAGGTTCAAAATTCCGCTCTTGAAGATCAACGGGTCGGCGAAAAACTCGCCCAAACTATTCGCGTTCAATTCGCCGTCGAGGTCGACCGCCGACGCGAAGTCCTCCGTCTCGATCGACGCGGAAAAATTGAGAAGCGTCGTTTCCGTTTCTTCGTCTTCCTCCGGTTCGTCGGAAGTCGACGCGTTCGAGAACTCGCCGCCGACCGAATACGTCGCTTCCCAACGCCAACGCGTTCCGGACGGCCCCATAAAGCGCGGCGTCGCGTCCGTAAAGAAGACGTTGCGGAAGACGACGCCGTTCTCGACGTAACGGTCGCCGAGCGTCGGGAGGCGCGGGTCGTTCAATATCGTCAAGGGAAGCTCGTCTTCGCGATCCGACCAAACGTTGTAAATAATCGAGCCCGAAACCTTTTTGACCGGCTTGCCCTTGAACCAAACGCCGGTAAACGTTTCCTTCACTTGGCGGCCGTCCGCCTTCAATTTTGCGTCGACGACGCTCATCGCGGCTTCTCCTTTCCGTTTCGACCGTTCGCTTAATTGCCCGAAAAAACAAAGCGCCGCGTTCCGCCTCCGCCGCCTTCGGCCATCGTTTGGAGATAACCGTTCGTTTGCGACGCTTGCCAAAGCGACTCTCGCGCGACGTCGCGGATTTCCGCCGTCGTCGACTGAATCCGGTTTTGATAGTTCGCCGTAATTCCGCGAACCTGCGTCAAGTAGAGCGCTTCGCTTCCGGAACTCATCGATTTCGCCAACTCGACCTTGCCGCCGCCCGCCTTTGCGAGCGATTTCGTCGCTTCGCCGAATTTCCGGTTGTTCTCTTCGAGCGCCGCCCAATAGTCGTCGGCGGCTTTGTCTTCGAGCGCTTGACGTTCTTCGGCGGTAATTTCGCGAGCTTTGGCGGCGGCCGCGATTTCGTCCATCGTTTCGTCGTATTTTTGCGCGGGCGTTTTTAGCGACTCCATCAGCGCGTCGACGCCGAGTTTCGACCGGGTTGCGTCGCGCTTTTTCGCCTTGTCTTCCGCCGCTTTCTTTTCCTCCGCCTTAATTTCCGCGTTGCGAATCTTGCGAAGCGCGTCTTGCGCCTTGTCGAACTCTTCTTGAACGATTCGACCGTTTTCGAGCGCGTCGCGGTACTTGCTCAACTCTTCGCGGTAACGCTCGCGGGCCGTCTTCTCTTCGACGTCGGCGGACTTGTCCAGCTCCGACGCGCGGTCGAGCAGGTCGCCGTATCCGAGATCGGCGAGTTCGCCCTTGCGCGCTTCGTCGCGTTTCTTCGCCGCGTCCGCTTCGAGCCGGGCGCGTTCCGTCTCGGTAATCAGCTCCGCCTTGCGCGCTTCGTTCAGCTGTTTAAGCGTCTCCGCGTATTCCTCGTTCGCGGTCTTAGCCGTTTCGAGTCCGGCGATTTGCGCCCGCGCCGCGTCGCGGAGTTTTTCAACCGCCGCCGAAAATTCCGCTTGGTCGACGGTTCCCGATTCGAGCGCGGCGCTCCACTTCGCGACGTTCGCGTTATACGCTTCGAGCGGCGAGAGCGTCTTTTCGCCGTCGACGCCGGTTTCGGCGAAGAGTTGGTCGCGGGCCGCCTTTTCCAGTTCCGCGATCGCGTCGTTGCAACGCTCTTGCGCGACCTTGCCGTCGGCGAGCGCGGCGTTCCATTCGGCGATTTTGGCGGCGACGCTCTTTTCCGCGTCGTCGGTCGCTTGACGCGTCGCGAGCGCGTCGGCGTACTTGTCGCGAAGCTGGTCTTGCGCGGTCGCGAACTGTTCGCTCGAAACGACGCCCTTGGCGAGCGCGTCGTCGAGGCGCTTTTTCGACGCTTCGAACGATTCGTCGGCGGTCGGTTCCGGTTTCGCGTCGAAGTCGACGCCGAGTTCCTTGGCGAGCGCGTCGCGGAGCTTTTCTTTGAGGTTCTCTTGCGCGGTCGCGAGTTCTTCGCTCGACGCGTTCCCTTCGTCGACGAGCTTGCGCCAAGCGGCGACGGTCGCTTCGTAATTGTCGAGCGTCGCTTCGAACGCCGGTTTCCGGTCTTGCGCAAACTCGACCATTCCGGCCGCTTCTTGCGCTTCGAGTTTCTTCGCGTCGGCGATCTCCGTTTCGACGCGCTCAATCTCCTTTTGAAGCGTTCGGCGCGTCGCGGCGTCCTCCGGCTTCGTTTGGTCGAGAATCGCTTTTAGGTCGGCGATTTGATCGGCGACCCGTTCTTCTTCGCTCTTTTGCGACTCGGCGAGCGCGGCGACGAACTCGGTAATTTTCGCGATATGTTCCGATTTCTCGATTTCGTCGGCGTCGGTAATTTGGTTCAGAAGCCAATACGCGCCTTTGTTGATATGATCGGCGCCCAACGCGCGGAGCAGGGGAATTTCGTTTTCGACGACGTCGTTTTGTTCTTGCGTTAGGCCGGTCGCTTCAATTTGCGCGATTTTGCCGAGCGTTTTTGAGATTTCGGAGCCGCCCAAGCCGCCCGCGATTTCCAGCGCGTCGCCGAGCGATTCGACCGATTTTCCGGCCGCTCGAGCCGTTCGTTCGATTTCTTGAAAACCTTCCGCGTACTCCGAAACCGCCGGTTTTTGCATCGCTTTAAAGAGCGCGAAAGCGGCGGTCGCTCCGGCGGCGAGCAAGACGTTCGTTCGACCGAGCGCGTTCGCCAAGGCTCCGACCGCTTTTCCGGCGACATAAGCCCCGCGATTGAGTTTGTCGTTGAAGATTTCGCCGAGCTTAGCGGCGGTAAGGCCGGCTTTTTCGCAGACGTCGGCAAATTTGTCGAATTTTTCAAAGACGTCGAGCGCGTCCGCGATCGGGCCCGGCAATTCGGAAAAGATTTCGCCAAGCTCTCGACTCTCGCTCTCCGCGTCGTCGAGCCGCTCCGCCAACTCTTCGACCGCTTCCGCCGCGTCGCTCAAACCGTCGACAAGTTCGTCGGCGGCGTTGCGGACGTTTCCCATCTCGTCGCGATAAAACCCCATCGCGAGCTGCGTTTTCGAGAGGCCGTCGACGAACCCGCCTTGAAGCGTCCGGACGCGCCCGAGTTCGTCGACGTATTGGCCGAGCTTGATTTGCGAAACCGAGAGTCCTTCGACGCACTTCCCAAGCGCGTTCGTCAAAAGGCCTTGTTCGTTGTAGACGAGTTTTAACGCCTTTTGACTCTTGGTCAGCCCGGCGTTCAGTTGTTCGACACTCTTCAAAAATTTCACGTCGAGATCGGTCGTGTCGACCGTAATTTTAACGCCGCTGGAAACAACGTTCGACATTTAAAACTTTCCTTATCGAACGAAACGCGCGGCGTTTATTTCCGCTTGCGCGTTCGTTCCTTATATTTCCACGGATACATCATCCTGTCGACGAGTTCTCGTTTTTCTTCGCTCGACAGCTCCAGCGCGCGTCCCTTTTGCAGCTCGTAGAGCTTTTGGCGCGCGAGTACCGAAAAACGTCCGATACGGCAAAGTCGCGAAAGGTTGACGGAGGTCTTGACGAGCGTCGCAAACAACCAAACGGCGACTCCGAGCAAGAAAAGGTAAACGATTTCCGGCGTTTCGCGAAGCGGTCGGTGGCGCGGGTCGTTCAACATCATTGTAGGCGCGGCGACCAAAAGTCCGACGGCGACGACGCGAAGGAAACGATAGGCGAGTTGGCGCCGGTCGTCCCGCTTGCGCTCTTCTCGTTCCCCGTCGCGAAGCTCTTCGTGCGCCAACGCTCGCGCGGCGACGACGGAGTGAAAGTCGGACTTGACTTCCAAGGCCGCTTGACGTTTTTGGTCGACGCGTTCGTTTTCGTAATCTTGACGAAATTCCGCGATCGTCCCGATTTTCCGCGTTCCGTCGTTCAGGTAATAAGCGATTCGCATCGTTTCGGTTCCTCTCGTTTTGGGAGCGAGGCGGCGCGAGCGTTCCGACCGCTTCGGCGCGTCGCCTCTTCTCTAAGGATAACCGAAAACCGCGTCGATTTCAACCCCCGGCGCGCTTTTTGGGCATTTCGCGAAGTTCGCGCGCGGCGGCCCGCCGAAGGCGGTTTTACCCGCGCTGCCGCGCAAGTTCGATTTCACCCCTTCCGCGCCTTTCGTTGCATTTCGCGAAGTTCGCGCGCGGCGGCGGTTCGGCGGCGCTTTTCGGCGAAGA
Source organism: Thermoguttaceae bacterium (assembly GCA_017435375.1). GTDB lineage: Bacteria > Planctomycetota > Planctomycetia > Pirellulales > Thermoguttaceae > RUG369. Next base: position 199 of record JAFSFF010000440.1, on the reverse strand, counting down.
TTTCTCCGACCATTTTCTCATTAATTTTCGCGATTTTTTGCAGAAGCGGCCAATACGTCTCCGCTTTCGCGCGTCGCAAAAAATGATCCGGAGCCGAAACGCGATATTTCCCGGGCCGCCAACCGCCTTCGGCGGGCCGCCGCGCGCGAACTTCGCGAAATGCCCAAAAAGCGCGCCGGGGGTTGAAATCGACGCGGTT
>JAFSFF010000439.1 GCA_017435375.1 Thermoguttaceae bacterium | reverse complement strand
CTTCATCATTTGACGGAAGACGATACGACCGATACGACCGAAACCATTAATACCAACGTTGACAGCAGCCACTGTAAATCTCCTTTGAGCGCTTAAACTACCGTTTGAAAATCTTCCGGAATCGCGGGAAAAACGACGGACGTCGCAAACCGCGTCGGAAGAGCGGGTTATCGAGGAAGGCGCGCGACGATTCGATTCCAATGCGAAACCGAGCGCGTCGGCGACCCAAAGACGGGAAAAACCGCTTCTCGATAAAATTTAGTTTAATTATAAACCCTTCCGCGCGTTCTACAAGCCCCCGAGGCCCGACTTTGAAGGACAAAAAACGTTTTTTTTGAAATTTTTTCTTTGTCTAAATTACCTATTTTGCGCATCTTGTGATTATCCGTTTTTGCGTCGCGCAACAGTTTTGAGCGATTGAACGCAACGGTGGCGAACGACGAAAAAAGCCGCTCGACGCGGAGTCGGCGGCTTGTTGGAAACGCGGTGCGAGGCGCGGCGAGGCGTCCGCCGATTAATAACGTCGGCGCGCGGCGGGCGCGGCGAGGGTCAAACGACGCGAATCGGGTCGCTTTCTCGGTCGCTCGCTCCGACGGCGAGTTCCGGGAATTTTCGGGCGATCCGGTCGGCGAGAATACAGACGGAGAAACGTTCGGTCGCGTAATGTCCGGCGAGAATCAAACCGATTCCGCGAGCGCGGGCTTCGAGGCAAGCGTGAAAGCGCGCTTCGCCGAGAAGGAGCGCGTCGGCGCCCGCGTCGGCGGCGTTTCCAACGAAATCGTCCGCCGCGCCGCACCCGATCGCGACTTTGCGAATCGGCTTTTTATCGTCGCCGACCGCGAGGAGCGTCGGGATTTGCAACATATCTTTCACCTGTTCGACGAGCGCGGCGAAGGTCGTCGGTTTGGCGCAACGTCCGATTCGACCGGCTCCGAGCAACGGCGCGTCGGCGTTCGATTTTGCGCCTTTTGTCGAAAAATCTTGCGCGACTTCGTCGGCGACGCTCGGTTCGAGCCCGTCGAGCGCTTCTTGCGACGCCGGAATCGTTCCCGGAATCAACGGGCGAACGTCGAGGAGACCGAGCCCGGCGGCAAGTTGGCGATTAACGCCGAAAAACGCCGAGTCGTGCGCGGTGTGCGGACTGTAAACGGCGATTCGCGCGCCCATCAACTTCGAGAGAATTTCGCCGTCGGTCGTGTCGAACGTCCAACGTTTCGCGGCGCGGAATGGGAACGGATGGTGCGAAACGACGCAGTCGACTCCGGTCGCGACCGCTTCGTCGACGACGGCGCGGTCGATCGTCAAGCAAGTGAGAACGCGCTTGATTTCGCGGCGGCGGTCGCCGATCAAAAGACCGACGTTGTCCCAACTTTCGGCGAGTTCGAGCGGGAAAATTTTCTCTAAAAATTCGACCAAAGTTTGCAGTTTCATAAACGCTCCTCGACGGCGGGACGTTAAAATAGGGGTTTTGGCGAGACTGAGACGCGACGCAAATCGAGTCGGCGTCGTTTTTAATTTTAAGCGAAACGCGTCCGGTTGACAAGTCGCCGCGCCCTTATTATAATGAACTTCGAATGAATCGCGGGAGCGTTCGAGCCGTTTTTGCCGCTTTTGAGGGCGGCGAAAGCCGACGCGTCGCGTTTTTTTGACGAATGAAAGTTAGACGATGCTAAAAATTTTCCGAACCGCGTCGAGGCGATTTTGTCGGGCGGCGGCGCTTGCGTTTTGCGCGGCGGCGTTGGCGGCGATATTGCGTCCGGCGACCGAATCGGCGTTGCGCGACGGCGTCGTCGAGCGGTCGGCGGAGCGGCGAACGACCGACGGCGGCGAGGTTTGGGAAAGCGGCGGCGACTTTAACGACGTTTCTTGCGTTAAAACGGCGAAGACGGGCGCTTTTGGCGATTTGAGCGGTTGGGCGAAACCGGGCGACCGTCGCGCCGTCGAGCGGTTGCGTGCCGATTTTGACGAGCGGTTGCGCGTCGGAGCAACCGAATTTTGGGCGTCGCGGCGTTCGGAGCCGGGGGCGGGCGTCGCGTTGCGGGCGGTCGCGGACGGTTGGGCGCGCTGGAACGTCGGGGCGGAGGCGACGGCGCGGTTTCTTGAAACGTTGACGGCGATCGAGCGTTCGGCGTTCGAGCGTCGACGGCGTTCTCGGGAAGCGTTCGACTTCGCGGCGGATCGGGCGGCGTCGGCGGAAGCGTCGCGGGAAGCGGCGGCGACGTTGGCGGCGTTAAAATCGGAGAACGAGGAAAACGGCGCGGAGTTTGACGGCGGCGTCGACGCGGCGTTGGCGTTTTTGCGGTCGCTCGACGGGAACGAAAACGCTTCCGAAAGCGTCGGCGTCGACGATAATATAAAGGGCGGCGAACGCGACGTTGAAACGTTCCTTTGGGCGGCGGGGTTCGACGGCAACCCGTTGAACGCGGTCGGAGCGTTGGCGGCGTCGGACGTCGTCGCGATTTCGGTTCCGTCGAACTCGACGGCGGCCCGGTCGACGTTCGCGGCGTCGGCGATCTTCTTTTTCTTCTCGACGTTCGGCGTTTGGGGCGGCGCGCCTCCGCGAACTTGGACGATTTTGGGCGTTCTCGGCGGCGAAAATCGCGTTGAACGCGAGTTTTGGCGAGCGCTGGACGCGGCGTTTCGACGGCTCGGCGTCGCGGCGGAACGGTTGCGACTCCTTTTCTATTTTGCGCGTCTTGCGCTTTTTAACGCGTTTCGGCGGTTCGACGTCGAGGACGGAACCGCTAAACGGTCGGCGTTAAACCTTCTTTGCGCGTCGACTCGGCTTCTTAATTGATTCTTGTTTGATTCCGGCGTCGAAACGTCGGCGCGGTCGGCTTTTCTTGTCGTCGAGAATCTCGATGAAAGCGGAAGATTTTGCGCGGCGGCGTTTGCGTTTTAAAAAGTAAAAATGCGCTTTTGAGATAAGTTAACTAAAATAGAATGCGTTTGGAAAATTTTGAGGGAAATAAGGGAAGGCGAACGTTGCGCGTCGTCGGCGACGGCGTTCGGAGGCGGACGCGGCGAAACGGTCGGCGGCGAAAGCCCGGTTTTACGTTGGTCGAATTACTCGTCGCGATTGCGATTATCGGAATCTTGATCGGGCTCCTCTTGCCGGCGGTTCAAGCGGCCCGCGAGACGGCGCGTCGGATGCAATGCGCGAACAACGTCAAGCAATGGACGCTCGCGTTGACGAATTATTCCGACGTGCAAAACGGTTTTCCGCAGTTTACCAGTTGGGGCCGAAGCGCCGCCGACGGCAAGGTTTACGATACCGCGTTTTCGATTCAAGCGCGGATTTTGCCGTATATCGAACAGGGCGCGTTCATGCAAGGAATCGATTTCGGCGATTACGACAAATACCGCGTTTATTGGCAAAAAACGGCGCTGAATTCGGCTCTTTTCGACAAAATGGACTTCCCGTGCCCGACGCTGGCGTGTCCGAGCGAAGACCAACCGCGAACCGCGCTGCAGCCGAAAAACGACGGACTTTACGCCAACGGCAATAATTACGTCTTTTGCAGCGGAACGTCGACCGGGTTCGGGAACAATCTCGACGGCGGGCGCAACGACGGCGCGTTCGCTTGGCGGCAAACGTCGTTCGCGTCGTTGACCGACGGAACTTCCCAAACGATGGTTGTTTCCGAAACGCGCTTGCAGTTTCCGAGCGCGCCGAGCGAACCGAACGACGACGATTGGGATCGAATGTACGTTTTAGGCGCCGGGACGTTCGAGGATTACGTCGATCCGGATTTGGCGGCGCTGAAACCGCAAGCGACCGGAACGCATCGCGGCTTTCCTTGGATAACGGGGCGGCATTACGCGTCCGGATACTCGGCGTATTCCGTTCCGAACGCTCGGGTTCCGTCGATTTGGTTGCGCGGAACGGAGCTGACGTTCGACGGCGCCGCGTCGAATCACCCGGGAATCGTCGTCGTCGGATTCGCCGACGGTTCGGTTCGCAACGTTTCGGAGACGGTCGCGCTCGACGTTTGGCGCGCCGCCGCAACCCGGGCCGGGAGCGAAACGAACGTCGAATTTTGACGTATAATAACGACAAGAAACGCGCCGCTTGCTCGACGGTTCGACCGGGCGGCGTTGAGACAACCGCTTTTAAAAAAGGAATTAACGATGGAAAATCGAAGCGATAAAAACGATAAAAAGGGCAAAACGACGAAACTTCACCGACGCTTGGGCGCGATGTGTTGCGCGGCGTCGCTAACGTTCGGAACGGTCGTTTGGGCGCAAGACGGCGGCGGAAACGTCGGTCGCGCGACGAGAAACGGCGGCGTCGCGGCGGACGGTTCGGGCGTTCGCGGCGGACAAGGCGGGCCGGGGTTGGGCGGACGCGGCGGACAAGGCGGGCCGAACGGCGGCGGTCGCGGCGGGGTTTCCGCGCCGGTCGTCGAAGCGCCCAAGATGCGTTCGACCCTTTCCGAAACGGAGCGCGCCGACGTCGAAGCGTTGCGTTTGCAAATGGTTAAGGACGGAATCGCGTTTTTGAAAAAAGCGCAAATGTCGAACGGCTCCTTCTCCGCGTCGCCGCGCGCCGGAGTCGGCCCGACGATCGTCGTCGCGACCGCGCTTTTGCGATGCGGCGTCGCGCTTGACGAGCCGGTTCTCGCGAAAGCGTTGGCGTTTCTAGAGGACGCGATTCAAGACGACGGCGGGATTTACTCGTCCGGCGGACACGTCGCGGCTTACGAATCTTGCCTCGGGCTCGTTTGCTTCGACTTGGCGAACAAAGCGGCGGGGGACGGGCGGTACGACGCCGTCGTCGCGAACGCGGAAAAATACGTTCGCGGAACGCAATACAACGAAGCGAGCGGCGTTTCGCAAGACGAGGAATATTTCGGCGGCGTCGGGTACGGCGCGGGAAGCGGAACGCGACCCGACCTCTCGAACACGCAGTTTTTCGTCGAAGCGTTGCGGGAAATCGGCGCCGACGAGGACGACCCGGCGATTCAAGACGCGCTCGTCTTTGTGTCGCGTTGTCAAAACTTGGAGTCGGAGGACAACCCGGTCGGCGGTTCGACCGCGAAAACGAACGACGGCGGCTTTATTTACACGTTCGTCTCCGAACAAGAAAACCCGGCGGGACAAGAGGTTGGCGGCGGGTTGCGCAGTTACGGAAGCATGACTTACGCCGGACTCAAGAGCTTAATTTACGCCGGGCTGACCGCCGACGATCCGCGCGTTCAAGCGGCGACGAACTGGATTCGCGACAATTACACGATGAAGCAAAATCCGGGACTCGGCAAGCGCGGGCTTTTTTATTACTATCACACGGCGTCGAAGTGTCTTAATACGTTGGGAATGAAGACGTTCGAGGATAAAAACGGCGTCGAACACGATTGGCGGCGCGAACTGATCGAGACGCTCGCGCTCGCGCAAAACGTCGACGGTTCTTGGGTTAATACCGACCGTATGTGGATGGAGACCGACGCGAACCTCGTTACCGGGTACGTCTTGACGGTTTTGACGTATTGCGCGGCGGAGTAAATTAAAATATAACGCGGTTTGCGTCGAAGAAAACGACGTTGAAACCGATTTTTGAGCGATAATAAGAAAATCAAATGAACGTCGGTATAAGTAAAACTAATAATAGCGTCGGCGCGGCGGCGGACGCCGCGGAAATCGCGGTGAAAACGACCGCGTTAACGAAGAAATATCGACGCGGCGACGGCGAGTTCGCGGCGCTTTCGAACGTCGATTTAACGATCAAGCGCGGCGAATTCGTCGCGATTATGGGCGCAAGCGGTTCCGGAAAAAGCACTTTGCTTCACTTGATCGCCGGGCTGACGCGCCCGACGTCGGGGAGCGTCGAAGTGGAAGGAAAGCGGATTTTCGACTGCGGCGACCGCGAGTTGACGATTTTCCGGCGGCGGCGACTCGGCGTCGTTTTTCAAAATTACAACCTAATACCGCACTTGACGGCGGAGGAGAACATTCTTTTCCCGTTGCGAGCGGACGGACGCGACGTCGCGCCGACGTTGGAAAAAATGCGCGAACTTTGGACGGAACTTGAAATTTTGCAACAGTTGCGTCAGTATCCCGATTCGTTGAGCGGCGGGCAACAACAGCGCGTCGCGTTGGCTCGGGGACTCTGCGCCGACCCGGCGGTTCTCTTGGCCGACGAGCCGACCGGAAATCTCGACTGGACGAGCGGCCAAAACGTTTGCCGCGTCTTGAATAAGCTCAACCGAGAGGAAGGTCGGACGATCGCGTTGGTAACGCACGAGCCGGCGGTCGCCGTTTGGGCGCGACGCGTTGTCGTGTTGCGCGACGGCGAGATCGCCGCCGACTTGCCGACGAGCGAATTTGCGGACGCCTCGGCGTTGGCGTCGCGTTATCAAGAGATCGTTCGGCGCGAATCGGCGAACGTTTAACCCGCGAAAAGGAAGGTGTTGAAACGATGAAGTTCGTTTTGTCGACGACGGTTTCGCGGATGCGGCGGCAAAAAGCGCGGCTTGCTTTCGTCGCGTTGGCGATCGCCGCGTCGTCGTGTTTGATCGTTTGGACGATCGGCGGCTTCCAAGCGCTTTTTATCGACGCGACGACCGAAGAGGCCGATTATTTAGGGACTTGCGACGTCAAGATCGCGGCGAAAGAGGACGGCGCTTCAACGCGTCGCGGCGGCGGGAGTTTCGCCGGGCCGTTGAAGATAACGCGTCCGGCGCCCGATACGAAGAGCGAGGAAGCGGCGCAAGCGAAGGCAAGGGAAGAAGTTGAAAAGAAAGACGTTAAGAACGGCGTTCAAAACGACGTCGCGACGCAAAGAGGCGAGCGGCGGGGCGAGCGAAACGGCGGAGGGCGCGGCGGACGACGCGGCGGGCGCGACGGCGGCGGAATTCCGACGGAGTTGCTTGCGGAAATCCGCGCCGATCAAGGAGTTGCGTTTGCCGTCGAAATCGCGCCGTTGAAGGCGTTCGTTTACGCGCCCGGGACGGAACGGTCGATTTTGGAAGACGCGGACGCCGTCGACGAAAAAGACCGACCTACGCCGAAACGCTCGATGGAAACGCGTGCGGTTGAAGAAGATAGCGCGTCGGCGCCGGGCGTCGACGCGGAGTTGCGGCGCCGCGCTTACGCGTCGTATCGAGCGG